>JAWOEP010000466.1:0-3516 GCA_046482705.1 Desulfotignum sp. | reverse complement strand
CACGGCAAATCCGGCAGCCAGTCCCATGAACATGGCCAGATAGAGCAGCTGAAAACTGGCATGACCCATCACCTGTCCCGGTCTGAGGGAAGACAAAGGCGCAATTGTTTGTGCGGTTTCAGGAAACTGCATCACACTGCCGGCCAGGACCACCAGGCACAAAAACAGGGTACCGAAAACATAAAATGTCTGGAACGGGGTATACCCGAGGGTGGTGGTGAGAACGCCACCCACCTGGCTGACCATGGCGGCCCCGCCGCCGAATCCGGCCACGGCAATGCCGGTAACAAGACCTTTGGATCGCGGAAACCAGCGGATGCACACGGCAATTGGTACGATATAGGCCATACCGGCCCCGATACCTGCCAAAACCCCGATTCCCAGAATGGTGAACACAAAGCTGTGGCTGCCCAGACCTGCCAGAAGCCACCCCCCGCCGAACAGCAGTCCCCCTGTCATGGCACTGATCCTGGGACCGATTCTGGGCAGAAAACCCCCGGCGATCATCATGGTCAGAGGAAACACGAAATAAAACACGGTAAACGGCACCTGTACAGGTCCCTGGGCAAGCCCTGTCAGGGTCTTGAGGGGCTGAACATATACA
Organism: Desulfotignum sp.; assembly: GCA_046482705.1. Taxonomy (GTDB): domain Bacteria; phylum Desulfobacterota; class Desulfobacteria; order Desulfobacterales; family Desulfobacteraceae; genus Desulfotignum. The sequence continues at coordinate 2,912 of JAWOEP010000466.1, read as the reverse complement.
CTCCAGGAATAGGTGGCCCCGAGGCAGACCTGCATGAGTACGGCGGAAACAAGAATAAGATATCGCATGGGCGGATGTACCAGACAGGCCGGGCCTGTGACACAGGGTTTCAGGTCAGCATACGGTTTTCAGGGAAGCTGCAAGTTTGTCCACATTTTTTGACCGGGCTGTATGCCCCATAAGGCCGATGCGCCAGATTTTTCCGGCGAAATTTCCCAATCCGGCACCGATTTCAATTTTATGGGTTTTGCGCAGTCTGGTTCTGACGGCTGCATCATCCACACCGTCCGGGATATACACTGCGTTGAGCATGGGCAGGCGGCAGGCAGCATCCACCACCATATGTATGCCCAGCTGATCCAGGGCCAGCACCAGGTGTTTGTGGTTTTCCATGTGCCGCTCATACACCCGGTTTTCGCCTTCTTCCAGGATCAGGAAAAGGGCCTGGAACAGGCCGTAGAGCATGTTGACCGGGGCGGTGTGGTGATAGGCCCGGGTGGTACCCTCCCAGTAGTTCATGATCAAAGAAAGGTCCAGGTACCAGTTGGGCACCTTGGTTTTCCTGGCCTGGAGGACGGCCGCAGCCGCCGGTGAAAAGGAAACCGGAGAAAGCCCCGGCGGGCAGGACAGGCATTTCTGGGTGCCGCTGTAAAGCACATCGATGCCCCACTCATCCATGCGGATTTCCATACCGCCGAAACTGGTCACCGCATCCACCAGAAAAAGGGTGTCACTGTCTTTGAGCAGGTTTCCTATGCCGGGCACCGGATTCTGCACCCCGGTGGAGGTCTCCGCATGGACCACTGCCACCAGCTTATAGGATTTTTCTTTGAGCTTTTTTTGCACCACATCCACGATCACCGGGGTTCCCCACTCAAATTCCAGGGTATCCACCCGGGCCCCCAGGCGGGTGGCAACATCCTGCATGCGCATGCCGAACACCCCGTTCACCAGGATCAAGACCGGATCATCTTTTTCAATGAGATTCACAAAACAGCATTCCATGCCTGCCGAACCTGTCCCGGAAATGGGGATGGTCAGTTCATTTTCTGTGTGCAGGAGGGTCTTTAATTGGGTTTTTATGGCATCCATGATCCGGATAAATTCAGGATCCAGATGGCCCAGGGTGGGTTTGGAAAGTGCCGCCAGTACTGAAGAGGGGACACAGGAGGGCCCCGGACCCATAAGGGTGACCGGGGATATGTCTTTGAGCAGATTTTTCATGGTGATCTTCCTTTTTTACGCAGTGGACAGCATCATGCGCTCATCCCCCCGCTCCATGGCCAGTTCAGTGAGCTGGTCCGCCGGAATATGGCACAGAATTTTGTGGCCGTTTTTCAGGCGCTGAAATTTGGGTTTTTCCTGTTCACAGATTTTCCCGTTGTCCGGCAGCACAGATCTTCTGGGGCACCGGGTGTGAAAGCAGCAGCCGGTCGGCCGGTTGGTGGGGCTGGGCACATCCCCGGAAAGAATAATGGACTGGCGCCGTGCTGAAGGGTCCGGGATGGGTACCGACGACAGCAGGGCTTCGGAATACGGGTGATAAGGCGGGGGATAAATAGCGGACACCGGTCCGAATTCCACAATTTCTCCCAGGTACATGACCGCTACAAAATCGGAAATAAACCGCACCACGCTTAAATCATGGGCGATAAAAATCATGGTGGAGCCCATGCTTTCCTTGATTTCATTGAGCAGGTTCAAAACAGCGGCTGCCACTGACACATCCAGCGCAGATACCGGCTCGTCACAGATGACCAGGGACGGCCGGCTGGCCAGGGCCCTTGCAATGCCGATACGCTGTTTTTCCCCGCCGGACAGCTGTCTGGGATACCGGTCGTAATAATAGGATGCCAGTTTCACCGCCCGCAGCAGCCGTTCCACTTCCTGGCGGACCTTTCTTTTTGGAACGGTTTTGAATTTCTGAATGGGCCGCCCAATCTGGGTACCGATGGTATAAGAGGGATTCAGGGTGGAATCCGGGTTCTGGAACACCATCTGCAGTTCCCGGATCAAGGACAGATCCCGTTTCTGGGCCGGTTCGTTCAAATTGATGCCCATTAAATCAACCTTGCCGCCGGTAAGTTCTTCCAGGCCGATGATGCCTTTCACCATGGTGCTTTTGCCGCAGCCCGATTCTCCTACCACTCCTAAAGTGGTACCCTTGAGAACCTTGAGGGAGATATCATCCACTGCCTTGACATATGCTTTTTTTTCCAGACCCAGGATGGCCTTTAAAGAGGGATTCTGTTCCGGATAATACAACCGCATGTTCTGGATATTGAGCAGGGTATCCATGGAGGACAGATCATCGTCGCCTTCCGGTACTTGAATAACGGTTTCTTTCTGACCCCGGGCATAATCGTTCCAGGGTACCTTCAATGGCTCTATGCCCAGAAAGCATCTGGACCAGTGGTCTTCTGATATGGCCACCAGCTCGGGGTGCTGGGTGGTACAATTGGCAATCAGGCTTTTGTCCTCCAGGTGCCGGCCTTCCAGGCGCCAGTCGCACCTGGGGGCGAAAATACAGGCATTGAGATCGCGTTCCGCCGGATCAGGCACCCGTCCCTGTATGGACCACAGGCGGTTGTTGGACAGGCTGTCCCCCAGGCGGGGCACACAGCACAAAAGGCCCCGGGTATAGGGATGGGCCGGGTTTGCAAACAGGTCATTTATGGGCCCCTGCTCCACCATCTCCCCGGCATACATGACACACAGGCGGTCACTCACCTTGGCCACCACCCCCAGATTATGGGTGATGAAGATGATGCCGGTGTTGAAATCTTTTTTCAGATCTTCTATCAGTTCCAGTACAGCCGCTTCCACGGTCACATCCAGGGCGGTGGTGGGCTCGTCCATAATAAGCAGAGAGGGGTTGTTGAGCAGGGCCATGGCAATCACCACCCGCTGCT
>JAWOEP010000444.1:0-8647 GCA_046482705.1 Desulfotignum sp. | reverse complement strand
ATCAGGAAAAAATTTTGCCGGGATTCAAAATCTGGCGGGGATCAAAGACATTCTTGATTTTTTTCATGATATCCTGCTCAACCGGTCCGATTTCCAGGGACAGATAGGCCATTTTGGTAAGCCCCACCCCGTGTTCACCGGTGATGGTGCCGCCCAGCGCAATGGTTGCTTCAAACAGTTTATCCACCGCTTTTTTGGCCTTTTCTGTCTGGGATGCGTTTTGTTTGTCATACATGATATTGCAGTGGATATTGCCGTCTCCGGCATGGCCGAAACTGACGATGGTCAGTCCTGATTCCTTTTGAATCTCTTTGATGCGCGCCACCATGTCCGGGATCCTGGATATGGGTACCACAATATCTTCATTTATCTTCTGATTGGCGATTTTATAGAGAATGGGGGACAAGGCTTTTCTGGCCTCCCATAAGGCGGCGGCTTCCCCTGGATCTTTTGCCGTACGGATATCCAGGGCCCCGGCTTTTTTACAGAACCGGGTGATCAGATCTTTTTGGGTCTTCACGGTCCCGGCATCTCCGTCCACCTCCAGAATCAGCAATGCCCGGGCCTGGCCGGGCAGCACAAAGCGCAAATGGTTTTTTACCAGATCCAGGGAAGCTGCATCCAGATATTCCACACACCTGGGAATCACAGCCAGCCGCATGATACCGGATACAGCCCGGGCTGCCGTATGCATGTCATCAAAACACACGGCCAGGGTTGCCACACATTCAGGCTTGGGCAGCAGCTTGAGAACAATGCGGGTCACCAGGGCCAGGGTGCCTTCCGATCCTACAATAAGGCGGGTCAGGTCGTATCCCGCCACCCCCTTGGCTGTGGAAACCCCGGTGCGGATAATATCACCGCAGGGCAGCACCGCTTGAAGCCCGAGCACATATTCTCTGGTCACCCCGTATTTCACCGCCCTGGGGCCGCCGGCACACTCTCCGACATTGCCGCCAATGGTGCAGACAGAAGCACTGGCCGGATCCGGGGGATAAAAAAGGCCGCACGCCTCCACTGCCGTGTGCAGGTGGGAGACAATCACCCCGGGCTCCACGGTTGCCGTAAAATTTTGTTCATCAATGTCAAGAATATTATTCATCCGGGAGGTTGACAGTACCAGTCCCCCCTGGACCGGCACAGCCCCGCCGGTCATGCCTGACCCGCTTCCCCTGGGAATAACGGGCAAATGGTTTTCCCAGGCCAGTTTCATGATTTGTGCCACCCGGGCTTCTGTGTCAGGAAAAATCACAGCATCCGGCAGACAGGACCGGCCTGTAGCATCGTAGGAATAGCACAGAAGATCTTCTTTTTTCCGGGTGACAAAATTTTTGCCTGCAAGTTTTTCCAGCTGCCTGAAGACAGACTCGCTCATACCCATTTAAAATTTACCTGATTCAATTTTCTTGGACAGGTACTGGACCTGTTCAAACAAAACCCCTTTGTGTCTGAGTTCTTTTTCAACAGCATTCACCGAATAAATAGCTGTGGCATGGTAGCGCTTGAAGCTTGTTCCGATTTTTTTGATAGGCTGGTCAGTATATTTTCTGGATAAAAATATCGCCACCTGGCGGGGCTTGACAATATTTTTTTTCCGGGATTTGGAAACAAGGTCCTGTTCGGTTATGGCATATTCTTTACACACCAGTTTTTTGATCACGTCAATGGTGATGCGCTTCTGGTTTTTGCGGATATTGGCCAGAACACTTTTTGCAAGTTCGATATCAATATTACAGCCCAGAAGCTGGCCTTTGGCTGCCACCCCGAAAAGACCGCTTTCCAGCTGCCTGACGTCATCACACAACTCCTGGGCAATATATTCAGTGACCTGGCCGGGAATAAGACAGTTAAGGCTTTTTGATTTTCGTCTGAGGATTTTCACCCGCGTCTTAAAATCCGGTGCCTGGATTTCTGTGACCAGGCCCATGGTCAGGCGGGACCGCAGCTGGTCATCTATTTTGGGAATATCATCGGGAAGTTCACACCCTGAAAAGATAATTTTGCGGTCAGCATCCAGCAGATAATCCAGGGTAATGGCCAGTTCCTTCTGGATGGCTTTTTTACCGGATAAAAAATGAATGTCTTCCAGTATAAGCATCTCGCATTTTTTACGGTACTTTTCCTTGAAAGTATCAATGGTGTTGTTTTTCAAGGAAAAAATCATTTCATTGGTAAAATCTTCGGCTGTTACATAATAGACCCGCAAAGAACGTTTATTGGAAACAACATGATGTCCCACCGCCTGGGAAAGATGACTTTTTCCCAGACCGGTTTTGCCAAGAAGATACAGAATGCCGGCACCATTCATTTTTCCTTCAGCAAGAGACAAGGATGCGCTATAGGCAAAACTGGAATTATCCCCCACCACAAAATCATCAAAGGTGTATCCTTTTTTGAGCATTCTGCCACAGTTGAAGCAGCTGCCAAACCCGGGCAGAGAGGCCTGGATGGTTTTTTTTGCTTCAGGGGTTAACACGGTTGCACCAACAGGGTTATCAACGGGTTTTTCAGAAGATTGCTGTGGTGTAAACTCAATACGCACCGATTGTCCCAGCTTTTTGAATTCTTTCTCAAGCAAAGCCTGGTAATTTTCCTTCAGACGTCTGACAAAAAAAGCATTGGGAGTGGACAGGCATATACAGCCGTCTTTATGTTCCAGGAGATTAACCGGATCTATCCACATTCTGTAGCTGTGATCAGGGATTGATTTTTTGACTTGAGATTTAACCTGTACCCAGTATCCGTCCATGGTTTTCAACAAGCAGACCTTTCCCTTCATACAAAAATTGGAGTTATTGTCAATTGTACCGAATTAACCGCTAATCACTGAATACTTGCAGACCAAAAAAAAGTATGTGTTTTTCTATGCGAATATCGATTCTTGGTCAAACCGGATAATCCATGTTAGGAGAAGATGAGCATTTTGTCTGGCACAATTATTCAACTATTTGAAATTTAAGATTTTTTTTTGTGAAACAAGATTATTTTTAAAAATAACAACCACTTCCCCAAGGCCTTATTTTTTTAGGAAATTTCATTGGTTCTTGCTTTTTTCCAAATTGGCTGAAAATACTTTTTCTTTATTTTCCTCTGTTTTTCTCACTTTTTTGCCAAATTAAACAAAATTTGGAATTTTTTGTCAATTCCGTGATACCAATGGTTTCACAATTTATCAGGCCCCCCCATATTTACAATCCGCACTGCCAATAGTATATTGGCAATTTTAACCCTTAAAAGTTCTTCCAATATATATGGTATCTGTTTTTAAACCAAAGGCATCTGCACAGACCCGGCCTGTTATCGGTATTTCCATGGGGGACCCCCTTGGCATTGGTCCTGAAATCCTGGTCAAGGCATTGCAGCATCCAGGTATGTATGACATCTGCAGACCTGTTGTATTAGGAGATCCCCATGTCATGGCACAAGCGCTTTCACAATTTTCCACATCCATGACCCTGCACCAGATCTCTGTCCCGGAAAATGGTGTGGATGAACCGGGTTATATTAATCTGCTGGCAGTTTCCAATCTCCGGACAAATGTAAAGGCCAATACAACCATGACCCCGGATATGGGACAGGCCATGGCAGATTATATCACATCCGGGGTGCGCCTTGCCATGAAAGAAAAGATTGCCGCTCTGGTTACCTGCCCCATCACCAAAACCGGGCTTACCCTTGCAGGTTCACCGTTTCATGGCCACACTGAAATGATCGCCCACCAGACCGGTACCCGGAAATTTGCCATGATGCTGGCCGGAAACCGTTTAAAGGTAGTGCTGGTGACCATCCATATTCCTCTGGAAGCGGTTTGCCGATCCCTCAGCCAGGATAAAATTGTGGACACTATCCTGCTGACCCGGGATGCGCTGCAAAAACGTTTCAATGTGCTTCACCCCAGACTGGCAGTGGCCGGCCTCAATCCCCATGCAGGAGAAGCCGGGCTTTTCGGCACCCAGGAACAGGACATCATTGCACCGGCTGTCCAGGCCGCAGGCACAGAAAACTGTGATGTTCTGGGCCCGCTGCCGCCGGACACGGTATTCTTTCATGCACTGAACAAAAAATATGATGCTGTGGTGTGCATGTACCATGACCAGGGACTGATTCCCTTTAAACTGATCCATTTTGCGGACGGAGTCAATATTACCCTGGGACTGCCCATCATCCGGACATCTGTTGACCACGGAACCGCCTATGATATTGCCTGGCAGGGAAAAGCAGACCCGACAAGCCTTGTGCAGGCTGTAAAAATGGCGGTTTTTCAAGCCCGTAACAGGACTGACAACGGGTATGGATAGAATCATCATTCAGGGGGCCAGGGAACACAACCTGAAGAACATTGATGTGGAGATTCCCAAAAACAGCTTCACCGTGATCACAGGACTGTCCGGATCAGGCAAATCCACCCTTGCCTTTGACACCTTGTATGCAGAGGGGCAGCGGCGGTACGTGGAATCTTTATCCACCTATGCCAGACAGTTTTTAGGTCAGATGGACAAGCCGGAGGTGGATGCCATTGAAGGCCTGTCGCCTGCCATTGCCATAGAACAGAAAACCGCCGGTCACAACCCCAGATCCACGGTGGGCACTGTTACCGAAATTTATGACTACCTGCGGCTGTTGTTCGCCAGAGTGGGAACCCCATACTGCCATTTGTGCAAAGAACCGATACAGGCCATGTCTGTTGATCAGATCTGTGACCGGATCATGGCCATGCCCCTGCAAAACCGGCTCATCCTTCTGGCCCCCCTGATCCGGAACAAAAAAGGACAGCATACATCCGTGTTTTCACAGATCAAAAAACAGGGATTTGCCAGGATGCGGGTTGATGGCCGGATTTGTTCTGCACAGGATCCTCCGATTCTGGAAAAAAACAAAAAACATAATATCGAAGCGGTGGTGGACCGCCTCATTGTCAAGCCCGGTATTGAAAAACGGCTCACTGATTCCCTGGAGCTTGCCCTGTCTTTATCAGAGGGCCCCATCATTATTATGGACCTTAACCGGAACCAGGATATTTTATTCAGTGAAACAGCTGCCTGTTTGAACTGCCAGATCAGTTATCCGGAATTCACCCCTGCCAGTTTTTCCTTTAATTCCCCCCAGGGGGCCTGCCCCCATTGTGATGGACTGGGAACCGTCACCGAATTTGATCCGCATCTGGTGGTGCCCGATCCCAATATATCCCTGCGCCAGGGGGCTGTACTTCCCTGGCAGAACAAAGATTCTGTCCAATTCATGGAATTTCTGGATGCCCTTACCACCCATTTTCAAGAAGATATCTATACCCCTTTTAAAAAATTGTCCTCAAAGTTTCGTACCACCCTTTTGTTTGGATCAGGACAAAAAAAAATCCCGTTTTATATGGAACGGGCCGGTAAAAAAATCTTCTACCAAAAAAAATTTGAAGGTATTATTCCCAATCTGAAACGGCGTTACCATGAAACCGATTCTCCTGTTGTGCGGGAAGATATCAAACAATATATGAACTTCATTGTCTGTCCCCAATGCAAAGGTTCCCGTCTTACGCCGGCATCTGCATGTGTCAGGATCGGAACATACACCATCTGGGACCTTTGCAGTCTGTCTATTCCCCAAGCCCTTGCTGCCGTTTCCGCATTAAAACTCCCGGAAAAATACAAAATTATTGCTGCAGGCATTCTCAAGGAACTGACACAGCGCCTGGGATTTTTGGAAAATGTGGGCCTGGAATACCTTACCCTGTCCCGGTCTGCATCAACCCTTTCCGGGGGTGAAAGCCAGAGGATACGTCTGGCCACCCAGATCGGATCAAGGCTTACAGGGGTACTCTATGTGCTGGATGAGCCCAGCATCGGTCTGCACCAGAGAGACAATGCCAGGCTTATCAAAACCCTTATGGATTTGCGTAATCTGGGCAACACCGTTGTGGTGGTGGAGCACGATGCAAACACCATCTTGTCATCAGACCATGTCATTGACATCGGACCCGGGGCCGGGGTCAACGGCGGACAGGTCATATTTTCCGGCACCCCTGAAGAACTGGCTGCCTGTGAAGATTCTTTAACCGGACAATACCTTTTCGGCATAAAAAAAATTCCGGTGCCTGCCATGCGCAGAAAAGGCAATGGCAAATCTGTGACAATTGTGGATGCCCATGCCAACAACCTTAAGCATATTACGGTTTCTTTTCCTCTGGGTTGTTTTATCTGTGTGACCGGGGTATCAGGTTCAGGCAAATCCACCCTGGTCTTGTCCACCCTGTATCAGGCCCTTGCCAACCAGATCAATAACTCCAGAAAATCCGTGGGACTCCACAAAGAGATCCTGGGTATTGAACACCTGGACAAGGTCATACACATTGACCAGTCTGCCATCGGAAAAACACCGCGCTCCAACCCCGGCACCTACACCGGTGTACTCACCCATATCAGAGAATTGTTTGCCGAAACCCCGGAAGCCCGTGCCAGAGGATATAAACCCGGCCGTTTCAGTTTCAATGTCAAAGGCGGCAGGTGCGAAGCCTGCGCAGGGGATGGTATTGTAAAAATCGAAATGCATTTTCTGCCGGATGTATATGTGGCCTGTGATGTGTGCAAAGGAAAAAGATACAACAGAGAAACCCTGGATGTCAGATACAAGGGCAAAAATATCGCCCGGGTACTGGACATGACCATCAACCAGGCAGTCAGATTCTTTGACAAGATCCCTGCCATCCAGGCAAAGATGGCCACACTGGTTGAAGTGGGGCTTGGCTATATCAAGCTGGGACAGTCTGCCACCACCCTTTCCGGCGGAGAGGCCCAGCGGATAAAGCTGGCCAGGGAACTGGCCAAAAAGAGTACCGGAAAAACCATTTATATCCTGGATGAACCCACCACAGGACTGCATGCAGATGACATAAATCGGCTGTTATCGGTACTGGACAGGCTGGCTGCTTCCGGCAACACCATTGTGGTAATTGAACATAACATGGATGTGATCAAATATGCAGACCACATTATTGATCTGGGTATGGAAGGCGGCGACAAAGGCGGACAGGTAATTGCCCGGGGCAGTCCTGAGCAAGTGGCACAAAACAGACAATCCTATACCGGATATTACCTGAAAAAAATCCTTTTTGCCTGATCAGTTTCATCCCTGCCGTCTGGATTTTGCTTCCTGGTTTTCTCAGACATCCCCTGTTTGGTTTATCCAAAGCACCGAATTTTTCATATATGCCTGGCACGGGCCTTATTTTTCCGGTGAAATGATACACACATCCGTATCACAGGGACAGGCCCCGTCCACTTCACAGGCATAGGCGATCCTGGAGGCCTTTTTATAAAGCGCTTCGGAAATCAATGGGAAAGACTTATGGCTGTCCAGTGCTGCCAGGGTGTTTTTGTCAGGAATGCCCGCAATACCATGGCCTGCGACCTTGCCGCTAAGGCCGTTGATGATTTCAGCATCTTCTCCATTGGTGGTGACAATAACAGGAATCTGGTAGGGGAAAACAATGCGCGGTGGTTTGGCACCTCGATGTTGGATTATCGCATCCTGGAGCTGTAATTGGTTCCAAGGGTTTGGCTGTTCGCCAAGAAAGGCGGTACATGATCTGAGTTTAGAACGTTGTGAAACAGTTTGGTCCCTATCTACCGTAAATGTAGAAAACTGAAAGGAGTAGACCTTAGTACGAGAGGACCGGAAAAAGTGAATCCCTGGTGCATCGATTGCTGAACCTTTAGCATAGTCGAGTAGCTACATTCATAATAAATAATCGCTGAAAGCATCTAAGCGAGAAATTAACCTTGAAAATAGTTTTTTAAAACAAGTAATAGACTATTACTTTAGATAGGCTTAATGTGTAAGAATTGTAAAATTTTTAGCTTAAAAGTACTAATGTAATAAAGTTTCAAAAACTAAAATAAGTTAAACATTTAATATTATAGGTAAACTACTTTCAAAAGTGAGTTTACTTTTTTAATCAAAATATATAAATAGATTTTAATTCATAACAGTTAGATATAAATAATCAATAATTAAATAAGTTCTAATTTTAATTTTATGAGTTTGATCCTGGCTCAGAATGAACGCTAATAGTATGCTTTATACATGCAAGTCGAACGAAATAATTAATTTTCGTGGCGTCCGGGTGAGTAGTTGTGTAGAATTTTGCCTTTTAGTTTAAGACAAAATATTTAATATTTAAATATAAATTCTTAAATAATTAATAAAAGTTATATCGTTTTAACATACGATTTTCTGCTAAAAGATAAATCTGCATAAGATTAGGTTGTTGGTAATTTTGACAGCTTACCAAGCCTACGATCTTTAGTTGGTCTTAGAGGATGGACAACCACACTGGAACTGAAATAAGGTCCAGGCTAATTTTTTGGCCAGCAGTAGGGAATATTGGACAATGAACGAAAGTTTGATCCAGCAATACTATAAGAATGAAGAAAATCAATTTTGGTTGTAAAGTTCTTTCGTTAAAAGTGATAATGACATTATTTAAAGAAGTAGTCCCGGCTAATACTCGTGCCAGCAGCCGCGGTAAAACGAGGGGGACAAGCGTTATTCGTCATGACTGGGCGTAAAAGGTTCGTAGACGGTAAAATAAGTTTCTGGTAAAAAATTAAAGCCTAACTTTTAAAATGCCTAAGAAATACTGTTTTACTTGAGTTTT
>JAWOEP010000384.1:0-6870 GCA_046482705.1 Desulfotignum sp. | reverse complement strand
CTTTGTCTGCGTTATCAAAAGCGCACCTGCCGGGCACAACCCGGCACCAAACCTATCAACAACCCAAATGGGTTTATATGAAAGCCGTCAGCCTTCTGTACCCAGTTATCAGCTTCCAGTAACAATTACAAAGTTTTCCCTGCTGGTTACTACCGGCTAAAAGCTAAAAGCTAAAAGCTAACAGCTAAAAGCTAACAGCTAACAGCTAACAGCTAACAGCTAAAATGCCCCCAGCAGCCAAATTCTCAGTTGCCTGGTGCAATTTTGTTATACCGGGCAAAGTTGCCGGTAAATATGTTTATAATCTTATAGGTGAGATCAATGGTTTTTTTTTCTTTTTCATCAAGAAGGATATCAAACTCCAGGGTCTGGTGGTCTGTGAGGGTATAGGCATGGCCCATTTCCACAGGCTCCCACTGGCCGGGAATCGTGTCCGTGAGGGTCAGCATCACCGGAACGGCCATGGTGTTCTCCAGGAGGTACCGGTCGGTGATCAGCTTGTCATATACCTGGACAGCCCCTTTTTTATTGCGCCGGACCCGGTTCTGCTCACTGTGTAGTCTGCGCTTGAACACCAGGATATCCCGGCTGCTGCCGATTTTCAGAAAGGCGGTGTCCCCTTTGGGCACAAAGGGCATCACATCTTCTCCTGAAAATATGGTGCCTTCCTGGCCGTCTTCCTGAAATATTCTGGTTTTTCCTGAAACCAGATCACAGGTTCCCAGTCCTGCATCACTGGTGTTTTTGATCTTGTATCCCGTGGGAATGCCCGGGGCATGCGGGGTGTTTTCAGGGGCATGGGGCATGGCTTTTCCATCCCACTTGTAGTGTTTGGTCATTGGCAGGTTTTTTTGTTCAAAAAACAGAACCTGCCGGGTTTCAAGGTGCTGCAGCCGGGTGTTGAAAACAGTGTCCGGGGTGAGCCAGAATAGGGCATTGTCAAAATTCTGCCCTGAAAAATTGCGCAGGATGAGGCGGGCATCCAGGTTCAGGGTTTTTTCCTGGTCATCTGCCAGGGCGGTGTAGGTGACCAGGTTGTCCAGTCCGGCCAGCAGATAGGAGATCACAACCGTGTGGTCTGTGTCCCTGCTGCTGTATAGTTCCCACGTAAGGGCAGATGCATCTGAAGCACGGGCCATGGACAAAAGGGTGATATCATCAGGATCTGCCAGGGTGTCCAGATAAACTGTACCAGGATCGATGTGAACATTCTGCCAGGAAAAATCGATCTTGTTGATACCCGCAACCAGGGCGAGCACACGTTTTTCCTGCACCAGGGCCGTGTTCCGGCCGGCCAGGCGGATGAAAACCTGTTCCTGCAAAGGCAGGGTTGCCAGCCGGGTTCCGGCAAAAGAGGCACCGGGCACAGCAAGGATGCAGCCCAGGCCCGTGAGCAGAATAAACCATGCAGCTATAAGCGCTTTCTGGCCCAGCCCTGCATGCCCGGTCAGTCTCATGAAGATGGGACAGGTGTCTGCTGCCATTTTCTGTCTCCTTTATATGTGGTGATGGTGTAGCAGATGGTTTTTTTGGTGCCCGGATCCAGGGTGACAAAAAATCTGAACCGGGTCTGGTCAATTTTTTCAAACCGGTCCTGGCCGGTGATATCTGTGATGGTGAAATCCGGATCAGGCTGATGCCGGGTAATTTCAAATGCTGCGGGCTGGTCTGAAAAATTGGAAATATCCAGGGCCATGGCCCGGACATCATCAAACCCGGACAGGTTGCCCTGGTCATCAAAGACCAGGTTGGTTTTGACAAATTTTGTAACCTTTGGTGCAACTGTCACCCGGCGGGCTGTCCCGAGAAAGAGTTCCACTTTTTTCCCCACGGGAATATAATCTGTTTCAGCAATACCGGCAAAAGTCATCCCCCCTTTCCGGTCGATTTTATGAAATACCCGGAACCCGCCCCCGGGAAGGGGAAACTTTCCCAGACCTGATGCAGTATCGTTTTTAAAAGTCAGCATCTGCACCGCTCTGGTGCCGAACCGCTGGTCATCATACACGTAAAGGGTCTTTGCTGAAACTGCCGGCACATCAAAGGAAACAAGCTGGCTGGACCAGCCCCGGGCAATGGTCTGGGTGCCTGAAATGGTATATAAAAAATATTCCGACAGCCCGGTTTTTTCAATTTTTTTCGGGGCAGGTGCGGCCATGGATTTTTGCACTGCCATTGCCGGAGCAGATTCCAGCAGGGCTTTTCCCCTGGCATATGCATCCTGCTGCCGGTTGTCAGGAAATTGTGTTTCCGGCCTGCCGTAGGGAAAGGAACGGTCAGCCAGGTCTGAGATCCGGTCCAGAAGATGGATTTTCCCCACCACAAGCCGAATCCGGGCATTGTCATAATCTTCTCCCGACCGGTTTTGCACCCGGACATATCCTGTGAGACGGATCCGGGATCTGTCCGGAGACAAAAATGCCATATAACGGGGCTCCCAAAAAAGACCAGAGGTGAAATAGGTGATATCGATTTCAGCCTGGCAGGGTTTTTCAGCACGGACATGCCAGATGGCAATGCCTTTTGTGTCAGGCGGAAACCGCATCTGTTCAATGGTGACAGGTGCGGAGGCCTGTGTGATGGCAAGGGCCAGAGAGGTGGGATCAATGCGGGTGCCGGCCCATGAAAACCGGACCTGGTTCATGCCTTCGGCAAGATGAAGACTGCGGCTGTCTGTGACCATGGTCAGGTCTGCGGGATTGTAAATGGTGATCCGGACTTTCCGGCTTTGGGATACAGCCGTAAGATCGGTCCCGGCCCGGGCCGGCACAGCATATGCCAGCATGCACACCAGCAGGATCAGGTATGTATTGCACTTCATTGCATGTTGCATGGCAAAGATATCTCCGAAAATTAATTTTTTTTTTAAAATACCATACCTGCAAAATAAAACCATAGCACAAATGATTTTGTTTTGATTGCACAGGCTGGGCCTGGTATGGTGCTGGTGTCGGGTTTTAGGCGAATCTGTCGTCTGACCGTTTGTTTCTGATGTCCTCTTCGCTGGCCTGGAGCCATCCGGAACAGCTTTCTGTCACCGCATCAAATTTTTGTATATAGGGTTTGATATCCAGTAATGGTGTGCCGTCCAGAATATCAATGTCCTGAACCACAAGGGTATTGCCTGCAATCTTTTTCAGTCTGACAATGGACAGCCCGATATGATTGGGCCGCAAGGGAGACCGGGTGGAGAACACCCCCCGCTTCCGGGTATCCATGAACGGGGTGACACGCAGCTCGGTCCGCTGTGTTTTATGAAAACTATATACAAGATATATATGGCTGAAACCCTCAAGGTCCTGCAGGCCCTCTGTATAGACGTCATCGACCAGTACGCGGCCTTCAATGCCTGCTGCACCTCTGGGTTGAATGGGCATGTCCCTGATATTTTTATGGGGTGAATGAATTGTTCCTATAGGCTGAATTTCATGCATAAGATTTTTTTTCCTTTCCAGGTTGTCACCACTTCGTAGATGCCGGTTATGTTTTTTCAGAATTCCGGGCATATCATCATCACAGGATGCTGATATGTGTACATTCAAGGACAGACTATTGTCTTCGGCAAATATAGCCCTGGCTGATAAAACCATTCCCATAATACCACCTGAATGAGTTTATGAACAAGGAAAATTGCGGCAATCACTCTATTTACCGGACAGAAAAATGGGTTTTGCCCGGGGGGCATACCTGCCGCGGGATTAATTCCTTGACAATCCGCTGCGGGAAACAGATATTGTTTATAAATTTTTGTCTTCATGGTGGCGTGAAAAAAAAGGATATATGGCACAGAACATACCCTACAAATTGCCGTCAGTTACCCATACCCGGAATAAAAAAATGCGCAAAGTGGGATTTGAACTTGAATTTACCGGCCTTGATCTTAACCAGACAACCGCTGTGGTGGAACAGGTGTTTTCCGGAAAACGCACCAGTGCATCTCCTGCTGCATGCGTGGTATCGGTTCAGGAGTTGGGGGATTTTGCCATTGAACTGGACTGGCACTTTCTTAAAAAAATAGCCTTGCAGCAGAACCGGGTCAAATCAGGGGACTGGCTTGACCTGCTCAGCCAGGCAGCGGCCCTGCTGGTACCCATGGAGGTTGTCTGTCCACCCATTGCCGTGTCCGACCTGGACCGTCTTGATCCTCTGGTCAGAGAACTGCGCCGGGCAGGGGCCAGGGGTACGGAAGATTCCATGATTGCCGCCTATGGTGTCCATATCAACACAGAGGTTCCCCACCTGGATGCTTCCTGTCTGGCTGGTTACCTGCGGGCATTTTCCCTGCTGCAGTGGTGGCTGGTGGATGCCCATCAGGTGGATTTTGCCCGCCGCATAAGCCCTTTTGTTGACTTATATCCGGAAGCATATCTCAAACAATTGTTTTCCCGGACGGCACCGGGCCAAAATCAGATCAGTGATGATTATTTCCAGCATAATGCCAGCCGCAACCGGGCCCTGGACCTGCTGCCCCTGTTTGCCCATATGAATGCCGATCAGGTTCGGAGGGCGGTTTCCGACACAAAAATCAAAGCCCGTCCGGCCTTTCATTACCGCCTGCCCAATTGCCAGATCGATAAACCGGACTGGTGCCTGGCCCTTCCCTGGAATACCTGGTGGGTGGTGGAAGAACTGGCCCAGCGGCCTGATGATCTGCAGGATCTCGGGCAGCAGTTTCTGGCCATGCACCGGCCGCTTCTGGGAGTTTCCCGCAACGACTGGACCGCATTGATGAGCAGATGGCTGCAAGACCACGCATTGGCGTAACCGGGTCCTCCCGGCGCTGGGCACCTGCCTGGTGGTGTTCCAGAACAGCCTTGCAGCTGGCTGGAGCATCCGCCCGGAGGATCAGTGTGAACCATGATATCGGGGATATGTCCCTGGATGCACTGATTATCGGCGGGGGCAATGATATCGCACCCGAACATTACAAAGGGGATCTCACAGCGCCGGTGAAATTTGATCCACAACGGGACCTGCTGGAAATAAAATGGATAAAATATGCCCTGGAACATAAAATCCCCCTGCTGGGGATCTGCCGGGGGGCCCAGCTCATTAATGTGGTTCTGGGGGGTAACCTTTTTCAGGATATCCGGTCCCTGCGGCGCCTGACCCACAACCGGCCGGGGCTGCTGCCCACCAAACATGTGTTTCTGGAGGAAAAATCACTGATTGCCAGGGTCTGCGGCAGAAAAATGCTTCGGGTAAACAGCCTGCACCACCAGGCTGTCCGGGAACCAGGTAAAACACTGCAGGTGGTGGGCAGGGACCTTGACGGCATTATCCAGGCTGTGGAAGCAGCCGACGGCCAGAAAATCATCGGGGTCCAGTGGCACCCGGAATATCTTTTTTACCTGCCCTCGCAGTTTGCCCTGTTCAAATGGCTGCTGGCATAATTTTTTATGGTTACTTCCACTTTACTTTTATTTGGTTCCGCTTTTTTTGCCGCCACAATTCTGCCTTTTTATTCTGAAGTCGTGCTTTTTGCCCTGCTGCGGCAGGGAGGTGATCCGGTTTTCCTGCTGGTTGTCGCCACCATTGGCAACACCCTGGGATCGGTGGTCAACTGGTGGCTGGGGCTGTCTTTGCTGCGGTTCCAGAACCGGCGCTGGTTTTATTTCACCCCGGCCCAGATTGCCCGGGGCCAGTACTGGTTTCAGCGCTATGGATACTGGACCCTGTTGCTGGCCTGGCTGCCCATTGGCGGAGATCCTCTCACCCTGGTGGCCGGGATAATGAAGGTCCGTCTGGCCGTGTTTCTTCCCCTTGTGGCCATCGGCAAAGGGCTGCGGTATGTGGCGGTGTTCTATATCAGTTGACATGCTGCACAAATTCATATAGGTTATGGTAAATTTGTTCACTGGGGGTGCTTTTTCAAAAAAGCTGAGAGAAGTTGTACACTTCAACCCTTGGAACCTGATGCGGTTAGTACCGGCGTAGGGACAGTGGGTAGGTAAAATCAAAGCCTTTCTTAGCAGTTTCCTGTCTTTTCTCCTTTATTTCCGTTACACACCGGATCAGTATGAAAACATGCGTCATATATGGAGAAGACTTATGAAAATCAGACTTAACGGCAAAACAATTGAATGCCGCAGTGCCAGGCTTATGGAACTTGTCCTTGAAATGGGACTTGTGCCGTCCTCTGTTGTTGCTGAAGTCAACCTGGCAGTGGTGGCCCAGGAAAAATGGGAATCCACCCGGATCAAAAACGGCGATGAAATCGAATTGCTCAGTTTCGTGGGAGGGGGATAGATGGCAGAAAATGATACTGATGTACTGGTGCTGGGCGGAAAATCATTTACAAACCGGCTGTTCACAGGAACAGGCAAATTTGCCTCCCGGTCTTTGATATCGCCTATGCTTAGAGCAAGCGGTTCCCAAATGATTACCGTGGCCCTGCGCCGGGTGGATATGGGATCAAAAGAGCAAAATATTCTCACCTGTATCCCTGATACCGTTACCCTGCTGCCCAATACATCCGGTGCCAGGACAGCCAAAGAAGCGATCCGGATTGCAAGGATTTCCCGGGAAGCCGGTTGCGGCAACTTTATCAAAATCGAAGTGATTACAGATATGCAGTATCTGCTGCCCGATAACCGGGAAACCCTGAAAGCCACAGAAGTATTGGCCAAAGAAGGATTTGTCGTTCTTCCCTATATGATGCCGGATATAACCGCTGCCCGGCAGCTGCACGATGCAGGGGCTGCTGCTGTCATGCCGCTGGGCTCTCCCATCGGCACAAACCTGGGCCTTGAGATGAAATCCATGATCAAAAGAATTATTGACATCAGCAGCCTGCCTGTGGTGGTGGATGCCGGGATCGGCAGGCCTTCCCAGGCGGCAGAAGCCATGGAAATGGGCGCTGATGCCGTG
>JAWOEP010000267.1:0-5434 GCA_046482705.1 Desulfotignum sp. | reverse complement strand
ACTGCCCGGGTTCTGGGGGTGAGCACAGCCTCCAGCCGGTCCGGGTTCAGGCACAGGGTTTCATCAATTTCGGCAAATACCGGTATGGCACCTGCCTGGAGCACTGCTTCAAAAGTGGCAACAAAGGTGAACGGCGGAATAATGACCTCATCTCCTGCCCCGATGCCGCAGGCAGCCATGGCTGTGCTCAGGGCTGCAGTGCCGCTGGCGCACAGATGGCTGAAACCCGAGCCCGTGATATCCCCCAGTTTTTTTTCAAATTCCAGTGCTTTGTAAAGGCCGTTTCTGGCCCCCTCAAACCCGTAGCGCATCAGAACGCCGGTGGACAAAACATCTCCCACCTCTTTTCTCTCCTTGTCGCCGAATATTTCAAACCCAGGCATGACAGACTCCTATAATTATAAATCCAGGCCGTATTCTAAAAATATCAAGATAGTTCTATCTAACACATCCTTTGTTTAAGTTTCAAGAACAGTTCACCAATTCTCCGGTTTAAAGCAATTGACCTGCAGACACCTGCAGGGGTATAATATTTTTTTAAATCCAAAAATTCGGACAGGCCGGATAAAATAAAGTACCACATGGGATGACCAGACACGTTGCCTGATTTTTTATCTTTGTATATTCATGTGCCTTTCTGCAGAAAAAAATGTCCGTATTGTGATTTTTTTTCAGTGACCGACCTGTCTTTGATCAACGCTTATGTGGCAGGTGTCTGCAAAGAGATCCAGCTGTGCTCAATTATGGCCGGACCATGGTCCAGCATGCCGGTGCATACCATATATTTCGGAGGCGGGACCCCTTCTTTGCTGTCTGTACACCAGATGCAGAAAATTCTTGATATGGTGCAGAACAGCTTTTGCCTTGTTGCCGGGCCGGAAATCACCTGCGAGGTGAATCCGGGCACAGTGGATGACATGTACCTGGCAGGCCTGCGGCATCTGGGTATCAACCGCCTCAGCATCGGAGCCCAGTCCTTTGATCCCCGGAAACTGTCATTTTTATCCCGGATACATACAAAAAAACAGGTGCTGGATACCCTGGAAGGGGCAGGCCGGGCAGGATTTTCCAATCTGGGCCTGGACCTGATGTACGGGCTGCCCGGCGAAACCCGGGATGTCTGGCAGGCAGATCTTGACACAGCCCGCAGGTTTGCGCCGGCCCACCTGTCCTGCTATATGCTCACCATCGAGCCGGGAACCCCCTTTTTTGATTGCTGTGAAAAAGGGCTGTTTTTGCCCTGTGACCGGGACAGGCGCATGGATTTTTTTTTGCAGACAGCTCAAGTACTGGAAAATTGCGGCTATATCCATTATGAGGTGTCCAATTTTGCCCTGGGACAAAAAAACTGCTCGGTTCACAACTCCCATTACTGGCACCGGGGGGCTTATCTGGGAATGGGGCCCTCAGCCCATTCTTTTGTTCCGGGGAAAACAGGCGGTTCACCGGGCAGACAATCTGGTTCAGGAATGGTTTTCCCGTCTTCCAAAGACAAAGGCCCGGTCCGGTCCTGGAATGCGCCAGATTTACAGGCGTGGCTGGATGTTCTGGCTGCCGGCAGGCTTCCCCGGGCAGGTTGTGAAATCCTTACCCCGGCCCAGGAAGCGCTGGAACAGGTCATGCTGGGATTGCGAACAAAAAACGGCATTCTGGTAAACGCCTTGAATCCTGATATTCATGCCTTTCTGGCCCGGCTGGAAAACCAGGGCCTGGGAATCTTTTTTGTGCCGGCCGGCACCCCGGATATATCCAGACGTTTCAGGCTGGCAAGCACCGGCATGACCCGCCTGGACAGTATTGTGGATACCATTGCCGGAAAAATTTATGACAAAAGGCATTTTTATGATAATTTTTGAAAAATTACTCTTTTCAATGTAAAAAAAATCCTGTAAAAGAGAATGTTCTTTACCAGCAGGGCCCATAATGTATGGGCCGATATTAACCCAAAGATGATGGTTTTATGCATTTAAGATTAAAAATTCCATGTTTATTCGGCAGGTTACATATTCAAAAAATGATCCGGCATGTCCTGCTTATGCGGCAGGCCAGGGAATTGCAGTTGCTGCCGGGGGGATAAAAGGCAAATTGTCTTTTTCACACAGAGCTGTTTTCTCTTCACACATCTCTTTGACATCCCTCCTTATCGCAATCGTATTCCCCATAGCCCGGCTTTTTGCCATATGTTCTGAGCAGGTTCGGCAGCATGCAGACAAACTGGATCCGGCCATGCCATAAAACTGGACAACAGGTTACCGGCTGTTTTTTCGGCAGGTGTACTGCCCCGGGTATGCGTAACATTTTACAAAAAAAGGAACCTTTCGGTATAAACCAAGGTGTAAAAGATCCTGCCTGATTTTGCAGAATTCACAAAGATCTTTTAGACGTTTTGCTGTACTTTTGGATCCCTGGTTTGCAATGGCCATCCAAAGGTGCAGGCTGTTTTTGGCATCCCAATGTTGGTTTTGGGGCGAATACTAACCGATATTTTTATTGACTATTGGAGACAGCAGGAATGCTTGATAAAAATATTACATTTGTTGAAGACTCCCGGAGAAATGATTTTTTTGCTCTGGGCCGACAGATAACCATTGAATACTATGCGTGCAGTGCCACCGCTTTTCTGGATGAAACCCGGGTGGAAAACGCCTTGTTAGAGGCGGCAGAAAAAAGCGGGGCCACCATTGTCAGCTCCTCTTTTCATAAGTTCGATCCCCAGGGTGTCAGCGGTGTTGTGGTTATAGCGGAATCGCATTTTACAATCCATGCATGGCCGGAACATGATTATGCAGCAGTGGATATATTCACCTGCGGGGACAATATCGATCTGGAAACCGCCATTCACGTCATGAAAGAATCCTTTGGGTCAAAAAATGTGGTGATCTCATCCGACCAGAACCGGGGCATCATCTCCAAACCCTTTGAACAGCAGAAAATCAGTGAGACCATAGCAAATTCAAAGGTGCATCCCATATCCTGGAAAAAGGAATATGAACACAAAGACCCGTGGGGCGTTCTGGCTTCTGTTGATATTTATGACGCTGATCCGGCTGTTATAAGGGATGCCGGAAGCATTAAGGATTTTGTGCACCAATTGTGCGACCTTATTGATATGAAACGGTACGGGGAATGCCGGGTGGTGCATTTTGGAGAAGATGAAAAGGTGGAAGGATTCAGCATGACCCAGCTCATTGAAACATCATTGATCTCCGGTCATTTTGCCAATGCCTCCAACACCGTGTATCTGGATGTGTTCAGCTGCAAATATTATGATCCCCGGGAAGTGGCAGAGTTTGCCATGGCTTTTTTCAAGGGCGCCCATTACAAAATGCAGATCGCTTTGCGGCAATGAAAATTCAGAGGTTGCTTGTGAGGGGATGAACAAGGCAGAGCTTCACCCCTCACAATTTTTCTGCACAAAGAAAAAAGGAAAAAGGAAAATAATAATGGCAGATGCCAATCATATCAAAGACGGATGGTTTTTTGAAAGTTGTTCCCTGTGGTCAGGGATGGGATTTGCACTTGAGATTGAAAAAATCCTTCACAGGGAAAAGAGCCGGTTTCAGCAGGTAGAAGTGTTTCAAACCAAAAATTATGGAAAAATGCTTGCTCTGGACGGCATTATTCAGCTCACGGAATTTGATGAATTCGCTTACCAGGAAATGATGGCCCATGTGCCGCTGTTTGCCCACCCATTTCCTGAAAACGTGCTGGTTATAGGCGGGGGAGACGGCGGTGTTCTGCGGGAAGTCTGCCGCCATGACTGTGTGAAAACCATTGATTTTTGTGAAATCGATGAAGCGGTTATCAGGGTGTCAAAACAGTTTCTCCCCACCCTGGCCTGCGGATTTGACGACCCCAGAGTCAGCGTCACCATCGGAGACGGCTATGCCTATGTCCTGGAAAAAAAGAACCGGTATGATGTGATTATTGTGGATTCTTCCGATCCTGTGGGGCCGGGGGAAGTGCTTTTTAAAAAGCCGTTTTACGAAGGACTGAAAGCCGCGTTAAAGCCTGACGGGATTGTGGCCACCCAGGGGGAATCCATTTTTCTGCACCAGGAATGTGTGACAAATCTTGCCCGCATCACCAGGCAGTTGTTTTTACAGCAGGCATACGCATGCATAATGGTTCCCACTTACCCCGGGGGTAATATCGGTATCTGTCTGGGCTCACTGGGACCGGAACTGAAGCAGCCGGCAAGAAAAATATCTGACAGAATCCAGAAACAATTACAATATTATACGCCGCAGATACATGCCGCATCCTTTGTGCTGCCCGGTTTTGCCCGGAGAATGTTTGAAAATATTTAGTTCGGTAACTGCTGCCGGCCCTGCAATTTTTTGCATCTGTCATATTTTCCGCCGCAGCTGGCGGAAGTCCCCCACACGGATGGTCAGGTTGACGGAATCAAAGTATTCAATGAGGGGAATAACAAATTTTCTGGAAATCCCTGTCATATCCTTGAATTCCGGAGTGGTGATCTTTTCGTTTTTTCTGAGAAAATCCACAAGGCCGTTTTCCAGCCGGGCAATGGCCGCAGCATCAAAATACAGGTCATCTTTGGTCTTGATAATCTGTTTTTCGTCAATGAGCATCTGCAGCACATCTTTTGCCGTATTTTTGTCCAGGTCCAGATCCTGGCACACTGTTCTAAAAAAAGGCGGGGTCAGCCCTGCGGCCCGGTAAATCTCAATGATGTTTTGTTTTACTTCATGCTGGTCCACCTGCAAAGCCACTGCAAACCCTGCCAGTTTCACCAGGTTTTTGTCCAGTACCACGGTGTTTTCCTTTTCAAGCCGGGAAAACAGGATATTGAAGAACCTGGGGTCCTTGATGTACCTGAACTTGGACTTGAGTTCCTGGGTGGGCATGCCCTCTTTTAAGGGGTTGGCTTCATGGTACTGCTGGATTTTTTCCAGGACCTTTGTTTTAAAATCAGTGAAAAATGCACCGCTGACATATATTTGTCTTTCCTTGTCCGTCTGGATGATTTCCTGCTGGGCCAGCATTTTCTGTAAAGTTGCCGCCAGTTTTTTATCAGTTATGTTTGTCATGATCCGCAGATCATTGAAACTGAGCCCTTTAAAGCCTTTCAAAGACAGGAAAAACAAAATGGTCTGTTCCATATCTTCTGCTGCCAGGGCGTTCAGGCCCTGGATCACAGGTGCATCCAGGTGTTTGTGCTTCTGGGACACCGGGTTGAGAATGGCCCCGCCCCCGATGGTTCTCACCGGGGAATAGCTTCTGACAACGTACCGGTCATCTTTTATACAGCACACCGGTGATTCCAGGCGGAAGGAGGCAGAGCCCGACCTCCTTGAGGTGAACGTGTCGTGCCCAAACCTTGATGATCGTTACCAGCAGATGTTCGCCGCCGACCCATACGTCTCCTCGCAGGTCACCCGACAGGTTAAGCGGTACACAGACATCCCCG
>JAWOEP010000485.1:0-14588 GCA_046482705.1 Desulfotignum sp. | reverse complement strand
CCTTCTAAATTGTCACCTCTTAGAAGTTCTTTTAAATTAATTTCCAGCTTTTCTCCCTGCCGCTGCAGAGTAGCTGCTTCTGCTTTTGCATCTTCTCTAATTCCACCGGCTAAGGCAATAACATCTGTCCATGGTGGCCCGCTGAAATCCCGGCATGTTTACAGGTGCTGTCACATCCTGTGCCAGTATCCGGGAAAATGCGGATGCCACAGCAACGGTTTCCGCCTCTTTGGGTCCGAACCGCTGCTGTAAGGCCATGACCTCATCAAGGGTTTTTACTTTAAAAAAATGGGTCATTTCAGGGCCTCTTTTATTCTTTCCATGGCAAGGTTCACATTGTTACGGCTGTTAAAGGCAGAAATACGGATATAAGGGTTGCCGCACAGTCCAAACCCGCCCCCGGGGGTACACACCACTGATGCCCGGTTGAGCAGCAGGTCAAAAAATTCCCAGGAATCTCTGCCCTGGCCGTCCACCCAGATATAGGGGGAATTTTTTCCGCCGGCATAACCAAAGCCCAGATCTTCAACTGTTCTGCAGATAATATCTGCATTTTCCAGATACAGGGCCACCAGTTCTTTTATCTGTTCCCGGCCCTCCGGGGAATACACTGCTTCAGCCGCTTTCTGGACCGGGTAGGAGACACCGTTGAATTTGGTACTCTGCCGCCGGTGCCACAAACCATGCAGAGAAATCACATCTCCTTTGCCGGAAAAAACACGGCATTCCTTAGGCACCACAGTGAACCCGCAGCGGGTACCGGTAAATCCGGCTGTCTTGGAAAAACTTCTGAACTCCACAGCCACCTTGGCTGCTCCTTCAATTTCATAAATACTTCTGGGCAGGGTTTCATCCCGGATAAAGGCCTCATATGCCGCATCAAACAGAATCAATGCCTTATTTTGTCTTGCATAGTCCACCCATGCGGCAAGCTCCGATTTTGTGGCACAGGTGCCTGTGGGGTTGTTGGGAAAGCACAGGTAAATGAGATCCACAGGTTCTTTCGGGATCTGGGGAAGAAAATTGTTTTCCTTAAGACAGTCCATGTAGACAATATTCTGATATCTGCCGTCTTTGAACCCACCGGTTCTGCCCGCCATGACATTGGTATCCAGATACACCGGGTACACCGGATCGGGAATGGCGATTTTTATATCCCGGGCAAACAATTCCTGGAAATTGGCGGTATCGCATTTGGCCCCGTCACTGACAAAGATTTCATCAGCAGAAATATCAGCACCCCTGGCCTGGTAATCATGGGCGGCGATTTTTTCCCGTAAAAACCCATAGCCCTGCTCCGGGCCATATCCTTTGAAGGTGGCATCGCCGGCCATCTCATCCACCCCTTCATGAAAGGCTGCAATAACAGCCGGAGGCAGGGCCTGGGTTACATCTCCGATGCCAAGGCGTATGATCCTGGCACCGGGATTGTTTTTTTGAAAAAGGGCCACGCGCTGTGCAATATCTGAAAAAAGATAAGAAGCCTGCAGCTTCTGGTAATTTTCATTGGCTCTGATCATGGATTTTCCTTTCTGGTTTCAATTTTTTATGCCTGTTGGCCTGGAAATGGCGAAAGATCAGGCAGATATGGCAGTATGCCTGAGAAATTCAGGTAAAAGATTATACACCTCTTTCGGGGTTCGGATGCTCCGGTCGCTGTCAATTTCCAACAGCGGATCTGCCTTCTGGCTGCCGAGGTCCACCGGTTCTGAACTGCGGTTCAGGGTTTTGCCGCCGGTATCGGTGAAAGGCAATATCAGGGGCCCCTTGCTTTCCAGCACATAGGCCATCTGCCGGTTCTTTAGAAAGACAATGCTGCCCGGAGGATAAATACCGATACTTTTAACAAATGCATGGAGAATGAACTGCAGCATGGTATTTTTTTTCACATATTTGCGAAACACCTCGGTAACAGCGGAAATCTGGTTCAGGGCTTCCTTATAGCTGCGCTTGGAGGTCATGGCATCATAGATATCGGCCAGCTTGCATATCTTCACATACAAAGGGATGTCACTGCTTTTTCTGTCAGAGGGATAACATCCTTCTTCATTTTGAAACAATGGTGCATGGTGGTAGGCAACAATATTTTTGACAATTGCATTGTGGAGGTTGTTTTTTTCAAGAATATCAGATCCATATTCATAGGAGTGGCGTTTGACAATATCAAATTCTTTGGGGGTCAATCGCCCGGTTTTGTTGAGCAGCGGTTCGGGAATCATCACCTTGCCGATATCATAAAGAAAAAATCCCAGGGACATCTCCTGTAGTTCATCTGGATAATAATATCTGAACCCGCGATCTGTAGCATCTTTTGCCTGGAAAACATTACCTGGAATATCCGCACTGTTTTCAGATAAAAATGTCTCCACTGTACTGGAAAAATGCATGTTGAACCTGTGAACGACAGCGGTACCTATGGCACAGACATTAATGGAATGGTTGAACAGATAATCGTCAAAGGAAAGTATCTCCCTGTTCAGATAAGAAAAGGGGTGGCCTTTGGACACCAGAAATTCCGACAAGGAATATACCTGCTCTTCCAGCGCCTTTGTGTCAAAGCGGCCGTTGTTATCTTTTATCTGGCCTATGGCTTGTTTTATGGCCCCCTTGGCTGTCTGGTACGCAACGGCCGCCTGTCTTTTTATATCTTCTATTTCCTGGAGCCGCTGTCCCACATCCCCGGAAAACTGTCCTTTTTCAGACTGCGGAGGCACAGGAGTACCCTTGTCACGGGGGGCGGGATCAACAACCCCATCTTTAAAAAATTGAATCTGGTTTCCGTCTTCATCCCAAAGTCCTCCTTCATTGGCTGTATTGACCATCACCGACCGAATACCGTTTTCTTTGATGATTTCCAGTACCCGGGGCTTTTCCACAAGAATGGTTTTTTCCAGCAGCAGCGTTCCTTTGGAATTATATACATCAACACCTGTCTTTACTTTCCCGCCTGATCTGACAACCGCAATAAGGTTATCAATGGTCACCATGGTATTGGTCATAACGCTTCCTGTAACAAGGGTTGCACAGCCCGGGTCAATGATAAAAATTCATCCACGGTAAGGGTTTCCGCCCGTCTTTCCGGTGAGATCCGGGCACAGGAAAGCGCCTGGGCAATGGCATGTTTTTGCAGGCCCAGATCCTGGCCCACCAGAGAATTTTTCAGCGATTTGCGCCGTTTTGAAAAAGCAGCCTTGATTACCGTAAACAAAAGGGCTTCCGTATTTATAGACACACCCGACCTGGTATAAAAATAAAATCCCAGAACCGTGGAATCCACCGCAGGTCTGGGGAAAAAAGCCGCCGGACCTACATTTGCGACACATTCGATATCTGCTGCATACCGGGCAACCGCAGATAGACGGGAATATGCTTTTTTCCCGGGAGATGCCAGGATACGGTCTGCCAGTTCTTTTTGGAACATTAAAAACGCCTTTTCTATATAAACCCGTTCCTGGACAAGCCGGAACAGAATCTGGGAAGAAATATTATAGGGCAGATTGGAGATGACCACAAGTTTTTTATCTTTGGCCAGGGCTGCGATATCGGTTTTCATTACATCTGTATTCAGTATTTCGACCCAGTCAATACCCTGGCTTTCCAGTTCCTGTCTGAGCAGGGGCACCAGGCGCCGGTCTTTTTCCACCACCACCACCTGCCGGGTTTTTTCTGCAATGGGTATGGTCAGGGCACCCAGGCCGGGACCGATTTCCAGTACCCGGCTGTCCGCAGATATCCCGGTCCGGTCGACAATCATCCGGGCCGTGGGAGGGCTGGATAAAAAATTCTGTCCCATTTCCTTACCTGCAAAGAGTTTTTCCTGTTTTAACAATTGTCCTGGATGCGTCATGTTATTTGTCCGAATTTCAAATAGGTTATGGTCCAGATTTTCAAGTTTGTGCCCCTAAGGAAATTTACTTTTTATGCTCCCTGCAAAATTACTACTTGACTTTCATTGTATTGAGAAGTAATTTTAATTTTACAATAAACAATTAATATACGCCAACATTACACTAGATTCAATACCGGCGCGCAGGATAAAATAGCAGAAAGGCTTTCGGTCAAGCTTTTCCGGTCTGTTATTATTGGTGCGTACATTTATCGTCAGCGGTATGCAATCAGGGTATTAAAAAAACAACTTATGAGGATCAGGAGATGCATCATGTCAAACAACATGGACATTGGGACCAACTGGGAAGGCTTTATCAAAATGTTGCTGCAGCGCCTGGATATGCCGACAAAAGAAGACATCAATATGCTTCATGAAAGGCTTGACGCGCTGGAACAACTCATTCATCAAAAACAGTCCTTTGCAAAAAAACAGCGCCGGACTAAACCTGCCAGGCGAAAAAGCGCATCCGCCACTGTCCTGGAAATTATTGCCAACCATCCTGAGGGTACAAATTTTAAAACCATCAAGGCTGCCACAGGATTTGATGATAAAAAACTGAGAAATATCATCTTCAGACTGGATAAAATCGGACGGATCCAACGGGTCCGCCGGGGTATTTACAAAACAACCTAATCAATCGGAAAGTCATCCATATGAGTATTTCAACATTTTCGCAGGGCCAGTCCATACACAATTATAAAGTCCAGCAGATCACCCCGCTGCCCATCATTGATGCCACAATGATCCAGCTGATCCACAAAAAAACCCGGGCCCGGCATTTCCATATTGCCAACAATGACAAGGAAAACACCTTCAGTGTTATTTTCCGCACGGTTCCCACAGATTCCACCGGGGTTGCCCATATTCTTGAACACACTGTTCTGTGCGGATCCAGGAACTTCAATGTCAGGGATCCGTTTTTTTCCATGATCAAGCGCAGTCTGTCTACATTCATGAATGCCTTCACCGCTTCAGACTGGACCATGTATCCTTTTTCAACCCAGAATGAAAAAGATTATTTCAACCTCATGGAGGTGTACCTGGATGCCGCATTCTTCCCGAAAATTGATGAATTGAGCTTCAAACAGGAAGGGCACCGGCTGGAGATCGATCCTGATCAGGATCCGGAACTGGTTTACAAAGGGGTGGTGTACAATGAAATGAAAGGCGCCATGTCTTCCCCCAGCCAGGTCATGGGCCGGGCTTTGCTCAAAAGCCTGTATCCGGACACCACATACAGCAACAATTCCGGAGGCGACCCCCTGGAGATTCCCAGGCTCTCCTGGCAGGATCTCAAAGCGTTTCACAGCCGGTATTATCATCCATCCAATGCCCAGTTCTACACCTATGGGTGCCTGCCCCTGGAAAAAACCCTGGCTTTTATTCATGAAAAGGTACTGGACCAGTTTGACTATCTTTCAGTGGATTCACTTGTGCCGCCCCAGCCCCGATGGAAAAGTCCCAGACAGGAAACCCATTGCTATGCCTATTCCGATTCAGAAGATATGGCAAAAAAATACCAGGGATGCGTTGCCTGGCTGACCTGTGATGCCAAAGATACATTTGAGATTCTGGTGCTCACAATTCTTGACCAGATTTTGATGGGCAATTCCGGATCTCCCTTGCGAAAAGCCCTGATTGATTCAAATCTGGGTTCTGCACTGGCAGACTCATCCGGGTTTGAGCCTGACAACCGGGATGCCATGTTTGTGTGCGGCCTCAAGGACATCACCAAAGATTCCGTAAAAAAAGTGGAAGAAATTATTTTTTCCACCCTCAAGGATTTGATAGACAAGGGAATTGACCCGGAACTTATTGCGTCTGCCATCCACCAGATCGAGTTCTACCGCAAAGAGATCACCAACACACCTTATCCCTTCGGCATCAAACTGCTGATCTCCTTTGCCGGCGCCTTGATACACGAGGGAGATCCTGTGGCCTGCATCAATATCGACCAGGATCTGGACCGGCTCAAGCAGGCAATTGCACAGGGCAGATTCCTGGAAGAAAAACTGCAGACCTATTTTATTGACAACCCCCACCGGGTGTTGTTTACCCTGGAACCGGATCCGGAACTGGAAACAGTCACCCGGGAGAAGACCCGCAGGGAACTTGCAAAAATATACAGGCAGCTGTCACAAAAAGACCTGGAAAAGATAAAAAATGATGCAGATATGCTTGCACAGCTGCAGGAAAAACAGGAAGATATTTCTGTGCTGCCCACCCTGGAACTGTCGGATGTTCCTCCCCGCATAGAAATCATCAATCCGGACCACCTGGACCAGGTACACAACGTCACCAGCTATAACAAGGCAACATCCGGAATTTTGTATTTTACCTGTCCTGTAGGGGCAGGCCATGTTGAAACAGGTTTTTTCCCGCTGATACCTTTTTTTTGCCAGGCATTTACCAACAGTGGTACCCGCAGCCAGTCCTATGTACAGATGGCGGAAAAAATGGACAGGTATACCGGCGGGATTACATTGTCACCCTTTTCCGGTACCTACTTCAACAAGGAAGCAGATTCCCATGTATTT
This sequence comes from Desulfotignum sp., assembly GCA_046482705.1. Lineage (GTDB taxonomy): Bacteria > Desulfobacterota > Desulfobacteria > Desulfobacterales > Desulfobacteraceae > Desulfotignum. The sequence continues at coordinate 8,162 of JAWOEP010000485.1, read as the reverse complement.
TTGGCCCTCCAGGGAAAGGCCCTGGACCGGAATGTGGAAAATTTGTTTGATATCGTAAAAGAATTTGTCCTGGATTATGGATTCACCGATCTGGACCGCATTAAAAATCTGCTTTTGCAATACCAGGCCGGCATGGAAGCCGCCATTGTCTCCACCGGCCACAGATATGCCATTTCCCTGTCATCGCGCCACCTGTCAATTGCATCCCATATCAACGAAATATGGCATGGCATTGCCCAGTATAAAACCATCAAACAGATGATAAAAAAAATTGGCGCTCCAGATACAGCCGGACCGGTTCTGGAAACACTGGTTGCCAACCTTGATGCCATGGCTGCCAGTATGCTGCGGAAAGACAATTTCAAGCCGGCTGTCATTGGAAGTCCGGAAGCCATTTACCAGGCCGACGCAGCCATCGGCAAAATGATGAATGACCTGAATAATGGTTCCAGACCCGCTTTTTTTACCCCGGACATCTCTTTGGACCAGCAGCTCCCCAGGGACGGATGGTATACCAACACAGCGGTTTCCTTTGTGGGCCAGTCCTTTAAAACCGTGGGTATCACCCATGAAGATTCTCCCGGCCTGGCAGTGATCAGCAAAATTCTGCGTTCTTTGTTTTTACACCGTGAAATACGGGAAAAAGGCGGGGCATACGGCGGATTTGCCATCTATAATTCAGAAGAAGGCATTTTTTCCTTTGGCTCCTACCGGGATCCCCATATCAAAAGGACCCTGGATGTTTATACCCGGGCATGTGCGTATATCATGAAAGGGGATTACACCCAGACCGATGTCAAGGAAGCTATTCTTCAGGTCTGCTCTGATATCGACCGGCCGGAAACACCCGGCCCGGCAGCCATGAAAGCTTTTTACCGGAATATTGCCAAACTCACCGATGAGATACGGCAGCAGTTCAAGGATGAACTGCTGAAGCTGGACAAACAGCGGATCCAGGCCATTGCCCGCAGGTATTTTGACCCGGACAGCCGTGAAGCCGGTATCTCGGTTATCTCCAGCAAATCTTTGCTGGAGCAGGCCAACACGGCACTGGAAAAAGAAGGCCGGTCCCCGCTGGAACTTATAAAGATATAAGCGCCATGGACCCCGGGGTTCCTGCTGCTTTTTTTACAGATGCGGTTTTGTCCCGGTGTCATTTTTTCAGCAGATCAGAAATCTGCTGGTCAGTCTCTTTGGGAAAATCTGCTCTCATCCTGGCAATATCCAGGGTATGCTGTCCCAGCAGCCGGTATAAAGCTGAAAACTGCGGCATTTTTTGGTCAATATCTGCCAGGTGGCTTGCAATGATGGCTTCATCACCCCGCACCAACGGCCCGGTCAGCGCATCCACACTTCCTTTTGATGCGATGTTGTGCAGGGTTCCCTGAATCAGGGGCGCCAGGATTTCATAGGCCCGGGCCTGATCAAGTCCGGTCCGGCCCAGCAGGGTCAAGGCAAAATGTTCCAGGGTGACCAGGTAATTGGAAGCCACAACAGCTGCTGCATGGTAAAGGGTTTTGGCTTCGGTGGGAATGGTAAAAGGCCTGGCCTGAAGCGTTGCCACAATTTTTCGCCCCAGGATTTCTGCCCCGGGGCTTCCCTCAATGGACATATTGATACCTGCAAAAGGTGATGCCTGGCCGGGTTCATACGGGGCAAACGCCTGGAGAGGGTGCAGGGAACCGGTTTCAGCCCCGGTTTTCCGGGCAGATGCCAGTATTTCTGAAGACAGGGCCCCGGAAAGATGAAAAACCGCACTGTTTTCATTACACCCGCCGTATGCTGCCATTTGATCGCAGACAGGCGCTATGAGACTATCCGGAGTGGTAATAAAAACAAGCTCACAACTTTTGGCTGCATCTGCTGCATTTTCGAACACCGTGCCTCCCCCGGCATGGTGCGCGGCATTTTGTGCGGACGTACGGGTTCTGCTGAAAAAAGCAGCCGGCTGATACCCCTGGCCTGCCAGGTATACTGCCAGATTGGTTCCCACACGCCCGCACCCGATAACACAAAAATCTGTTTTTGCTTTACTTGTATTCATATTCATCCGATGGGAAACCGCCCTGCTGCACCTCATCAATATAAGCTGCCAGCCCTTTTTTTGCCTCAGCTGCCAGGTCTGCGTATTTTTTCACAAATTTGGGCAAAAACCGGTCATTGATGCCCAGCATGTCATGGAGCACCAGGATCTGGCCGTCGCAGTGGGGGCCGGCACCAATGCCTATGGTGGGTATTGTCAGGGCCCGGGTAATTTTTTGGGATATGGGGGACGGAATGCCTTCCAGAACAACAGAAAAGGCACCGGCTGCCTCCACATCCTGTGCATCCTTAAGCAGCCGCTTTTCATCCCGCTGCACCTTGAACCCGCCCATCTGGTGAACCGATTGGGGGGTCAACCCGATATGGGCCTGGACCGGTATCCCGGCTTTGGCCATAGCAGTGATTACCGGGCAGACATCAGCCCCGCCCTCCAGCTTGACTGCGGCAGCGCCTGCCTCCTTTAAAAAGCGGCCGGCATTTTCCACGGCTGCATCCAGAGATCCCTGGTAGGACATGAAGGGCATATCCCCCACCACCAGAGCCCGGGAACAACCCCGGGAAACCATGGCAGTATGGTAGATGATTTCATCCATGGTCACGGACAGGGTGTTTGGTTTGCCCTGGACCACCATTCCCAGAGAATCCCCCACCAGGACAGTGTCAATACCTGCCTGATCCAGCATCCGTGCAAACGGGAAATCATAGGCAGTCAGCGCAGTGATTTTTTTGCCTTCCTGTTTCATTTTCATCAGTGTTGATACGGTAACCTGTGATTGCATGGCTTTTTTCCCTCCAATTATTGATTCCTTTCACCTGGGAAATACCTTAGAATAAAACCGGCCAATTTTCAACCCCGGTTTGTCCGGATTCGGCACCACTGCTGGTATTGGTGCATGCTGGACAACGCTTTTACCGCACGTTCCGGTGAGGGGAAAAATACCCCTTTATACGCCATATCATCATACCGGTAAAGGGTCTGGCTGAGGGCATCAGTGAGCAGACTGACCCCCAAAACAGGCTTATTGTATTTTTGTGTCATCTCCACCACATACCGTGTATAGGCTTCTTCAAATTCCAGTATCACCTGTTTAAATGCTGCCACCTGTTCTTTGGAAATGGAGGGGTCTGTTTTGGTAATGGATTTGGCCATGTTATTCACCAGGACCCGTTTGCCATGAATCCCCAGGTGAATGACCGCATCGCACCCATCCCATTTGAGCAGCTCTTCCAGGCAGGTTTTGGGAACCTCAGGATCACCCTCTCCCACCAGATCCACGGGATTGCCATGGCTCCAGAAGTCCGGAAGCACAGCATTCAGCCGTTCAATGATTTCTTCTGATAAAGGCGGCACCACAAGCCCGTATTCCGCACACAGGTCTGTGGCAATCACCCCCCAGCCGCCTCCTAAGGTCATGATGGCCACCCGGTTACCCCGGGGCAGGGGCAAAGAGGAAAACACCGCAGACAGGTCCAGCAGTTCCATGGGCTGGTCCACCTGGATGATGCCGGCCTGGCGGCAGGCTGCATCGAACACCCGGGCATTGGATGCCATGGCACCGGTATGACTGGCGGCAGCCTGCTCCCCCTGTTTGGTGCGGCCGCCCTTGAGCACCACCACTGGTTTTTTTCTGGATACCCGCCTGGCGCTGTTGAAAAACCGCCGGCCGTCCTTGACGCTTTCAATATACAAAACCACAGTGCGGGTGAGGGCATCTGCTTCAAAGGCTTCCATATAGTCTTCAATGGTGACCATGGCCTCATTTCCGGATCCGGAAAAGGCCCGGATACCGATACCCTGCTGCTCGGCAAAGGCCAGAAGCTGTGTGCCCATGTTACCGGACTGGCTCACCAGGGCAGTGGATCCGGGGATGGGATATGCATGGGCAGCACTGCAGTAAATATCTGCATGGGGATTGCACATGCCCATGGTATTTGGTCCCAGAATCAGGATACCGGCTTTTCGTGCCTGTTCCACCAGTTTTTCTTCCAATGCCGCTCCCTGGTCTCCCACTTCCCGGAACCCGGAAGTGATGAGCAGCATGCCTTTTACCTTTTTGGCCCGAAGTTCCGGAATCAGATCCATGACATGCCGGGCCGGCACCGTGACCACAGCCAGATCCACATCTGCAGGGATGTCGGAAACCGAGCTGTATACCTGCCTGCCCATGATGGTCCCGCCTTTGGGGTTCACCAGATACACCTTTCCCTTATAATCCCGGGACAGGAGGTTGGAAGGCAGCATATGCCCCCACTTGCCCGGTGAAGCAGATGCCCCCACAAAGGAAATGGATGCCGGATAGAAACACGCCCCCAGCGTTTTCAAATCAATGCGGGGGGACAACCCGTTTTCCCTGACAGGGGGGCCGGTGATAATGAGCCCGTCCACTGCCACAGGTACGCCGTCAGGCTGAATGATCAGTGGATTGATATCAATTTCTCTGATCTCAGGCCAGGTGACTGCCAGATCGGAAAGCCCTTTTAAAACAGTCTTTATGGCCTGTATATCACAGGCAGCCTCTCCCCTGAAAGCCCGAAGCAGTGATGCACCGGCAAAAGATGCCAGCATATCATCCATATCCGCCTCATCCAGGGGTGCGATCTTAAAGACTATATCTGCCAGTGCTTCGGTGAATATCCCTCCCAAACCGAACATGATCACCGGCCCGAACTGGGGGTCCCTGAACATTCCGGCAACAAGTTCGCGTTTTCCCTGAACCATGGGCTGCACCAGGAACCCTTCCAGATCTTTGCCTGCACGGGCCGTCATTTTTCGGGCCGCAGCCATGACCTGGCCTTTTGTGGTCAGCCCCAGGTGCACCAGATCTGCTTCTGTTTTATGCAAAACCGCTGCACCCATTCCCTTGAGAACCACGGGAAATCCTGATGCTGCTGCTGCCCTGGCCGCATCTTCCGGTGTTTTTGCCGGGTAATCCTTTACCACCGGCATGCCCATGGCCTGAAAAATCTGTTTGGCATGAGCTTCTGTTATGTGTTTTTGTTTTTTCTTTGCAGCCTTTGCCAGGACCGCTTCAATATCAATGGTACCCATTATTTTTTTACCCCGTAAGATACAATGTTTATAATACCGCTGGATGCGGCCTGCACATCGAGTTCCCTGTCAAATATCACCTGCTTCAGACAGGTATGCTCAATGGCCCCTAGTATGACTTTCTGCAATAAAATCGGATCAGTATCCGGCTTGAGTTCTTTTTTTGCGATGCCGTCACAGACAATCTCCCGGATAAGCCTGCTGTATTTTTTCACCATGGCATAGGCACAGGAATCAAAATACACTGGAGAGTTGCGCACCTCCAGCAGCAGGATTCTGGCAAACACCCGGTTCTGATTGTAGCTTTCAAGACTGGTTGAAACAATGGCCTCCAGTTTTTCCATACAGGTGTTTTTTGCTGCGGTCCTGTCCCGGACAAGAGATAAAAACCCTGAAAAGTGCTGGTGCAGCACCTGGTAAAGCAGGTCTTTTTTATCCTTGAAATACTTGTAGATCAACCCTTCTGTCACCCCGGCATTTTTCGCAATTTCAGCAATGGTAATGGACTGAAAATCTTTTGTACCCATGAGCGTGGAAAAAGATGCCATAATCTTGATTTTACCCGGCGGACTGGGTTTGCACACAGGTTTCATAGAGCAGCTTCCTTGCATGAAATTGTTAAACACAAAAAGTAAGTAAAACTTACTTACAAACCATCCGTTTGTCAAGAACAAATACCACCCCACCCTAACGCGGGATACCCGAAACCCTGCGAAATATACCCCTTGTTAAATAAAAATTCCTGCAAAACAGCCTTTGTGCCTGCAGATACCATGTAATTATTATGTAACAGGAATCTAGTGAAAAACCCACATAGGTATGATAAGGTACGCTCCCATGAAAAATCCGGCCAATATATTTCACCTATGATTATAATACAATGACCCTGCATAAGGAAGTTTCCCATGTCCCTTGATCTGCACAGCGACACCCACATGCACTCCACCTATTCCGACGGTAGCGCCACCATCGCTGCAATGGCTGAAGCTGCTTTTGAAAAAGGATTTACCACCATTGCCATCACCGACCATGTGCCTTTGCCCTTTGACACCCGGTATGCCATGAAAATGGAGCAGATGGCTGCTTACCGCAGGGATATAGCCCGGATAAAACAGGCATATGAGGGCAGAATGGCCGTGAAAACCGGCCTGGAAATCGAATATATCCCGGGACAAAAAGACTGGCTGGCATCCATCGCATCCATGGACTGGGATCTCACCATTGCATCGGTTCACACCCTGGTTGTGGGCAGCACCCCCTGCCTGGTCAACGGCAACGGGACTGAATTTCACACCTGCCTGGAAAAAAATTTCAACCAGGATATCACATCCCTTTGCCGGGCATATTACCAGACCCTGCAGGAAGCGGTTCAAACCGGGTGGTTCGATATTGTGGGACACCTGGATGTATTGAAAAAATACAATACCAATAACCGGTTTTTCAATGAAACCGATACCTGGTACCAAGAACTGGTGGAGGATACCCTGGATGCCGTCAGGGACCATGAAATGAAACTGGAAATCAACATGGGTGCCATGGCGCATCCCATTGGTATTCCCTACCCTTCTCCCTGGATTGTGAAGAGCGCACAGAAAAAAGGGATTTCACTGGTCATGGGATCTGATGCCCACCGCCCCGGCGCCATTGGTCAGGATTTCGAACGGATCCGGGATATGCTTGCCTGAAAAAAATAAGGACTGCTCTGTTATCAGGTATCCCTGCCTGCCACCGGCATCACTGCCATGGTCAATCTGGACACACAGACCTTTGCTCCGGCTGCATTTTCTATGGTAATATCCCAGACATGGGTGGTACGTCCCAGGTGTACCGGCCGCACCGTTCCGGTCACCCTGCCTGTGCGCACCTGCTTGAGATGATTTGCTGATATTTCAAGGCCCACGGAATAATGATCCGAATCCAGGGCCAGAAAAGAGGCCACACTGCCCAGTGTTTCAGCCAGCACAACCGATGCCCCGCCATGAAGAATGCCCATGGGCTGGACTGTGCGGTGGTCCACCGGCATGGTGGCACAGATAAAATCAGGTCCGAATTTTGTAAATTCAATGCCCATATGGCCCACTATGGTTTTATCGATGACCGCTTCAAAGGGTTTCATGTCAAGGGGTTGCTTCCAAATCTGCTGCATGTCGTCTCCGTCTGATGTTCGGGATGTCACACCCAATTTTTTCAACCAATAAAAATTTTATATGAAAGCCTCAGTACTCAGCTAACAGCTAACAGCTAACAGCTAAAAGCTTTCATATTTTGTTATGCCCGCCAAGGCATGAATGTTATTGACTGTCTATATTTATGCAGTTGCCGGACGGTGCCGCCCCCGGCACATCAACCAGGAATCCGCACCATCCGGCTGGCGGGAATGATCTCTATTTCTCCTTTTAATTTTGGCAGCTCAATCTTCAGGGTTTCCAGGGTAGCTGGATACGGGTGGCCAATGCCGATGGCAGCCCCGTGTTTTCTGGCAATTTTTTTGAGCTGGGAAAACTGATTGGTGATATAGCCTACCTCCTGGACATTGTCCAAAAACACATCCCGTTCGGCAAATCGGAGCTGGAGCAGGCGGGCAGATGCACGGCACCGGGAATTTTTCGCAGTTCTGGAATCAATGAAAAACAGATTTTTCTTTTTCAGGATGGTGAATACCTGGTTAATCTGGTTGGCATGGGCGGTGAACATGGACCCCATGTGGTTATTGACCCCTGCCACCCCATGGACCTCCCCCAGATTTTTTTCCAGCTGGGCAATCAGCACATCAGGGGGCATGCTGGTGAGCAGGGCCCCGGGCCCTGGATTCACCGCTGGATATTCCATTGGTTCCATGGGCAGGTGCAGCATGATTTCAGCACCTTTGTCAGCCAGCATTCTGGAAGTGACCCGGCCGAACGGCGACCAGGGCAGTACGGAAAAACTGATATTCGGCTCCAGCGCATGCAGGGCCATGGCAATGTTTTTATTGATATTTGTTTACCGATATTTTTGCTAGCAAATTCTAGCATATACTTTTTCTTACACATATATGCTTTTTCTTTTACAATTACTCCTATTTGTTTAT
>JAWOEP010000478.1:0-3686 GCA_046482705.1 Desulfotignum sp. | reverse complement strand
TTTTTCATTTTTTGTGGCCGTAAGGTATTATAAAATCAGGCATTGTCCATTGTATCAAAATGGCACATGTGCTAAATTTGCCAAAATCCGGGAAGGGGGATTATGAAACCGATGTTTATATTTCCATTGTCTATTCGTTTCAGGACTGCTTTGCTGGTCTATGTTATGCTGCCCATGGTTTTTACTGTGGGAATTTTCGCTTATTTTGCACTGAACTCCATAGAAAACCAGGTGGAAAAGCAGATGCAAAAAGACCTGGAGCTTGTGGCACGGGCAGTGCAGCTCCCTTTGAGCTATGCTTTGGAAAAAAACCGCATGGGCAGCCTGCAGCAGTCTCTGGAATCTGTTTTTGCCATTGGACGGGTTTACAGTGCCTATGTATATGACCACAATGGCAAAAGGATTCTGAATCTCGGACATGAAGAGCCTGAATCCCAAAGCAAACGCTTAAGTGAACTGGCGGCAGACGGCCGGAAACTGGGTGAATATGAACAGATTGCCGGCAGGCAGGTGTACTCCTATTTTTTGCCCCTGACCGATACCGGCGGACAGATCAACGGCCTTTTGCAGCTCACCCGCAGGCAAAGTGAATTTATTGAAAATTTTCATATCCTGCGGCGCAATGCGGCACTTGTGCTGTCCCTGTTGCTGGTGCTGCTTTCTGGAGTGGTGTTGTACGGGCATCACCAGGCCATTGGGGGGCACCTGGGCCGACTTACCGCGAGCATGACAAGGGTTGCCGCCGGAGACCGCAAACACCGGTTTGCACACAGCGGTCCCCGGGAAATTGTGGCTCTGGGAAAAACTTTTAACAACATGCTCAACAGCATAGATGATGCCCAGAAAACCATCCTGGAGCAGCGCAGAAAACAAGATGAACTGGAAAAACAGCTGCGCCAGAATGAGAAACTGGCAGCCCTGGGACGGTTTGCCGCAGGCGCCGCCCATGAGCTGGGAACACCCCTGAGTACAATAGGCGGCAGAGCACAACGTGTTTTGCGCACCACGGACCTGCCTGATGATGTTACCCGGGTGCTGACAACCATTCGCAGTGAAACAGCCCGGATGGAAAGTATTATCAAACAGCTGCTTGACTTTTGTCGTCCTGTTACCCCCCGAAAAAGCAATATTGATGTGGCAGACCTGACACAATCCGCCTTGTCTGTTATCCAACAGGAGGCCCGGAAAAACAAGACAGAAACAAAATATGTACCGTCAAATGATACCGCCACAATCCAGGTGGATGTGATGCGTGTTCAGCAGGCACTGGGTAATCTGTTGAGAAATGCCGTACAAAGCACACCCGGGGGTGTTGTCCGTGTGAGCTGGCACCGGGATTCAGAAGGTGTTTTGTTTTGTGTGGATGATGATGGCCCCGGAATCTGCAAAAAAGATAAGAGCAGAGTCTTTGAGCCCTTTTTCACCACCAAACCCGTGGGAAAAGGAACAGGCCTGGGTCTGTCCGTGGTGCATGCTGTGGCTGAAGAACATAATGGATATGTTCGGGTGATGGACAGTGAGATGGGCGGGGCAAGTTTTCAATTGTTTATCCAGGCATATCAAAAAAAATAATGCCGGCAGAATCAGGCAATGGAAAGAAAAAAAATGGTCACCAAAAAAAATCATGGAACAGATGTGTGGGTAATAGAAGATGACAAAGCCCTTGGCAGCCTGCTGTGTGAGGAAATCCAGGATGCCGGACTGAACCCTTTGTGGATGGCCGCGGCGGAAGACGCACTTACTGCTCTGGAGAAAAAACAGCCGGATCTGATTGTATGTGATTTAAAGCTGCCCGGGATGGACGGTCTAAGATTTTTGAAAATCATTCAGGAAAAATTTCCCGAGACAGGGCCCGGGTTTCTTATCATAACCGCATTCGGCACTATTTCCCGGGCTGTGGAGGCTTTGAAAGCCGGGGCAGATGATTTTCTGGCCAAACCCCTGGATCTGGAGCACTTCATGCTGGCGGTGAAACGGATTCTGGAAAGAAAACATCTGGCAAAAACCGTTATACAGATGCGCGGCTTTCTGGCCGTGGACAGTTTTCACGGCATGTATGGACAAAGCAGGCCCATGCGCCTGCTTTTTGAGCAGATCCGACAGGTGGCAAAGGCCAGGGGGCCGGTGCTGATACTGGGGGAAAGCGGTACAGGTAAAGAACTGGTAGCCCATGCAGTGCACAGGGAAAGTGGCCGGGCAGGTGGTCCTTTTCTGCCGGTAAATTGTGCCGGTATTCCGGAAAATCTGATGGAAAGTGAATTTTTCGGTCATGCCCAGGGTGCGTTCACCGGTGCAGGCAAAGGCCGTCAGGGCCTTTTTGTGGAAGCCGGGGGAGGATCGCTGCTTCTGGATGAAATATCGGAAATGCCGCTTTTTTTACAGGCAAAGCTTTTGCGGGTCCTCCAGGATGGAAAACTTCGGCGTGTGGGAGAAAATAAGGAATACCAGGTGGATGTGCGTATCCTGGCAGCCACCCACAAAGATATTGAAGAAGCGGTCCAACAGAAAAATTTCAGAGAAGACCTGTTTTTCCGTCTGGAAACTTTCACCCTCAGGGTACCGCCGCTGCGGGACAGGGGACAGGATATTGAAATGCTTGCCAACCGTTTTTTGCAGCAGTTTGCCCTGGGACTTGATAAAGCCATAAAAGGATTTTCTTCCCATGCCCTGGATCTGATTCTTCAATATCCGTTCCCGGGAAATGTCCGGGAACTGCGCAATGCCATTGAAAGGGCTGTGGCCTTTGCCCCGGGTACAAAGATCCAGGCCGCACATCTGCCGGCACGGATGCGCAACCAGGGGGAAAAACCGGATCTGTCTTTGCCGGACAACAGTTTTTTTCCGGAAAAAGAACAACGGGTCCTGCCCCTTGCACAAATGGAAAGACGCTATATTCAGCACGTACTGGCCCAGGAAAAAGGAAATAAAAGACGGGCCGCAGCCCTTCTGGGGATAGGCAGAAGAACCCTTTACCGCAAACTCGGTTCAGATCCGGATGAGGGAAAATAAAAAACAATGCGGTAAATATTGTATAACACATACCTGAAAATATTGTTTCCTGTTTCCGGGTATGATATAGATTTTTTGATTGCAATCGATTGTGATTGTCAATCTGCAAACCAGCAAAAGCGAATTTGATAATTATTATACAGGAAAGGTGAGACAGATGAACCAGCTGAAACAATTGAGTGACAGAATCATCAGCCGGGTAAACGTGAACCTGGATGAATTTGAATTTGATACCCAGGTATTTGTGGAAAATGCCCTGGACCGGGAAAAAATGCTCAACTTTTATGCATTTTACGGCATCACGGCCCATCATCCCATCTATTTTCATTTTAAAAATTCCAATATTGCAGGCAGCTATTTTCTGGGCAAATGCTTTGTGGGGCGGTCCGCCATTTACAAAAGTGATGTGCGGGGAGATGAGCTTAAAAGAAAAGGGGACAATATAAGGTGTGCCAAGGATATCCCCCTGGTGGAGGATGAAATGATCTCCATCCGGGACAGCCTGTTGTATAAAACCCTTGTGCACAGCAATTCCCATAACCCGGAAAGCCCGGAAGAGTTCGGGATCCGCAACACCATTTCCTCTCATTATGTCAATATCCACGGCTCCACCCTGGAGGGGTGTTTTCTGGGCCCTTTTGCCACCGTGGATCTCATGAATCTGCACTCCTGCATTG
>JAWOEP010000365.1:0-6093 GCA_046482705.1 Desulfotignum sp. | reverse complement strand
GACACAGGATATGTCCAGGCTGCTGCCTGGGATACCACGGATATTGTCCTGCTGGCCATGGTGGGATCGGCCGGACTGAAACCGGCCCTGGCCGCCATTGATGCACAAAAAGACATCGCCCTGGCCAACAAGGAAACCCTGGTAATGGCAGGAGACATTGTCATGGCCCGGGCCAGGGAAAAAAAGGTTTCCATTTTCCCGGTGGACAGCGAGCATTCAGCCATTTTTCAAAGTATCATGGGCAACCAGGTGCGGGATGTGAAACAGATCTTTCTCACCGCCTCGGGCGGTCCCTTCAGAAACACCCCCAAAGAGGGGTTTGCAAAGATTACCAGAGAAGATGCCCTGAACCACCCCAACTGGTCCATGGGAGACAAGATATCCATTGATTCAGCCACCCTCATGAACAAGGGCCTGGAGCTCATCGAAGCAGTTCACCTGTTTGACATCTGCCATGAAGACATCCAGGTGCTGATCCATCCCCAGAGTATTGTACATTCCATGGTGGGATACAGGGACGGGGCGGTCATGGCCCAGATGGGGGTGCCGGATATGAAACAGGCCATCGCCTTTGCCCTGTCCCTTCCGGACCGCCTGGACCTGGACCTGGGGTTTCCCGATTTTGCACAATTGCAGTCGTTGACCTTCCATGCGCCGGACAGCCTGCGGTTTCCCTCCCTGGAGCTTGCCAGGGAAGCCTGCAGGCAGAAAGGCTCCCTGCCCGCAGTGATGAATGCGGCCAATGAAGTGGCTGTCCAGGCTTTTTTAGACCGGCGCATGGGGTTTATGGATATTTTTCGTATTATTTCGGCCACCATGGCCTGCCATACCTGCATTGACAATCCAGATCTTTCAGGTATTATTGAAGCCGATCAATGGGCCAGGGCCAAAGCCGAATCCCTTATATAAACAAGAGAGGTAAAAGTGGGTCATTCTGCTGTCGCATTTGTTATTGTTATTGGTGTTCTGGTGTTCATCCACGAGCTGGGACATTTTCTGGCTGCCAGGTTTTTCAAGGTGGGCGTGGATGTTTTCTCCCTGGGGTTCGGCCCCAAAATATTTACAAAAAAACACGGCCGCACCGAGTACTGCATTTCCGCCATTCCCCTGGGGGGATATGTGAAAATGGTGGGAGAAGAAGCCGGCAAACCATTGGATCCAAAGGATACAGCCATTTCCTTTTCCCACAAACCCTTGTCCCACAAAAGTTTGATCGTGGCGGCCGGACCGGCATTTAATTTTCTGCTTGCCATTGTTATTTTTTATTTGCTGTATCAGTTCTCCGGTATCTATCTGGCAAAACCCGTTATCGGTGAGGTGCTGAACGACACACCGGCACAGGAAGCCGGGCTTATGCCCGGGGATGTCATCCAGAAAATTGACGGCAGGGATATCCAGTCCTTTGAAGACATTACACAGATAATCACCACCTCACAAGGGCAGGCTATGGATATGCAGGTGCGCCGGGACGGCCGGGTTGTAAACATATCCCTTACCCCCGAAAAAAGCGAGGCAAAAAATGTGTTCCAGGAAACCGTGGACCGGTATGTCATCGGCATCAAAAGCACCGGGGATGTGTTCCACAAATCTTTGAACCCGTTTCAGGCCATGGGCCGTTCCATTTCCGATACAGCCGGGCTGGTGAAACTGACCATTGTATCTGTGGGGAAAATGATCTCCGGCAGCCTGTCGGCGGATAACCTGGGAGGTCCCATAATGATCGCCCAGATGGCCGGGGAGCAGGCCAAAGCCGGGGCCGTGAATTTTGCCTGGTTTATTGCCCTGCTGTCCGTCAACCTGGGGATCATTAATCTGTTTCCCATACCGGTTCTGGATGGGGGGCACCTGATGTTTTTCGGAATCGAGGCTGTCACAAAAAAAAGTGTGAGCGAAAAACTGCGGGAAAAAATGATTCAGTTCGGGGCAGCCATCCTGGTGGCCCTGATGGTATTTGTTTTTTACAATGACATTTTACGGATTTTCAGTGGTGAATAAGATGGTTTATAATATTGAAACAGCATTGAAACCCCATTTGCAGGATGCTGAGGGGTCTGCACTGATCAAAAAAGCAGACACCTATTTTGGTATGTGTATCCAGTCGGCCCGCAGTATTCATATGGTGACCATTGAGGCGGATATTGCCAAAGATGACATGGAGCGGGTGCAAAGGGAAATTTTTACCAATCCGGTAACCCGGGTGTCATCTTTGAAACCGTTGGACATTGATTTTGACTGGTGCATCTGGATCGGGTTCAGACCCGGGGTAAAAGACAATCCCGGCGCCACTGCCATGGAGGCCATAGCCGATCTGCTGGGCAAGTCCTTCAGGCCGGATGAAGGCATCTATACCTCCCGGCGCTACTGCCTGAAAGGGCAGAACCTGACGCGTCAGGATGTGGAAAAACTGGCAGAACAGCTGTTGTCCAATCCCATAATCCAGCGGTATAAAATTTTTTCCTGCGATCAGTGGGACCCGGTAAGAGGGGCTGATGTCAAACCGGCCCGGGTGATTTTGGACCATACCCCCTGTTTTGATTTTATCGACATCGATTCCGACCATACCCTGGCCCGGATCAGTGACCAGCGGAATCTTGCCCTGAATGCCAGGGATATTCCCATTATCAGAAACTATTTTCTGGATCCCGATGTGCTGGCACAGCGGCGGAAAATGGGGCTTTCCAAACCCACGGATGTGGAACTGGAATATATCTCCCAGGCCAGAAGCGACCATTGCAACCACAACACCTTCAATGGCATATTCCGGTACAAGGATGTGCTCTCCGGAAAGGAGACCATTGAAAATTCTTTGTTCAAGACCTATATCCAGCAGCCCACCCTGGCCTTGAAGGAAAAAAAAGACTGGGTGGTGTCCGTGCTCTGGGACAATGCCGGGGTAGGCGAATTTGACGAACAAAACAATTATGTGATCACCGGTGAAACCCATAACTCTCCTTCCAACATGGAAGCCTATGGCGGGGCCATCACCGGCATTGTGGGCGTATACAGAGACCCCATGGGAACCGGTCTGGGCTCCAGACTGTTCATGGGCAGTTTCGGGTTTTGCGTGGGGGATATCTCCTATGACGGCCCTTTGAAACCCCCTTTGCACCCCAGGCGCCTGTTGGACGGGGTGGTGGAAGGGGTCAAGGACGGGGGCAACAAAAGCGGGGTTCCCACCACCTTCGGCCAGACCCTGTTCGATCCGGGTTACATGGGCAAAAGCCTGGTGTTTGTAACAGCCCTGGGCATTATGCCCAAACAGGTGGCAGGCAGGCCCAGCCATGAAAAGAAAACCGCGCCCGGGGATCTGATCATCATGAGCGGGGGCCGGGTGGGCAAAGACGGTATCCACGGGGTGACCGCCTCCTCTGAAAGTTATTCAGAAAACACCCCGGCCGGGCATGTGCAGATCGGGGATCCCTATACCCAGAAAAAAATGCATGATTTTCTCCTTGTGTGCCGGGATGAAGGTCTTATCCGGTTTATCACCGATAACGGCGGGGGCGGGCTGTCCTCTTCCATCGGCGAATCCGCCATGATATCCAACGGGTGTGTGGTGCACCTGGACAGGGTGCCCTTGAAATACCAAGGCCTGGACATGTGGGAAATCTGGGTGTCTGAATCCCAGGAGCGCATGACCATTGCAGTTTCCCCCGCCCACCTGGACCGTTTCATGGCACTCTCGGACGAGCATGGTGTGGAAAGCACGGTGATCGGTGAATACACCGATTCCGGCAAACTGCACATATTATATAATGATAAAACCTGTGCCTATGTGGACATGGATCTTTTAGACAAGGGATTTCCCGCCTGGGAGTTTGATGCTGTCTGGCTGCCCCCTGAAGCCCGGGGGCTTTGTGAACCGGTGATCCGTACCCCGAAAGACTTCAACCGCCTTTTGACCGCCATGCTGGAACGGCCCAACATCTGTTCCAAGGAGTGGATCATCCGCCAGTATGACCATGAGGTCCAGGGCGGTTCGGTCATCAAGCCCCTGGTGGGGGTGAACCACAATATTCCGTCTGATGCGTCTGTTACACGGCCGGTGCTCACCGGCAAAAAAGGCCTGGCTTTTTCCCAGACCCTGCTGCCCTGGTATTCCAAAATTGATGCCTACCATATGATGACCTGCACCATTGATGAAGCGGTACGCAGACTCATTGCCGTGGGCGGCAGTTTTGCCCATATCGGGGGGGTGGACAATTTCTGCTGGCCCAACATTGCGTATGATGCCCGGACCAATCCGGACGGCACTTTTAAGGCGGCCCAGCTGGTAAGGGCCTGCCGGGCCCTGAAAGACGCGTGTGTGGCCTATGAAATTCCGCTTTTATCCGGCAAGGATTCCATGTATGTGGACGGCCACCTGGAAGGGGCCTTTGGAGAGCGCAACAAGGTATCGGCCCTGGAGACGGTGCAGTTTTCCGCCACATCCGTGATCGATGATGTTATGTGCTGCCTCACACTGGATCCCAAAGCAGGCGGTGATTATATCTATGTGGCCGGTACCACTGCAGATGAACTGGGGGCTTCGGAATACTATGATATGTTCGGTAAAACAGGGCGAAATGTTCCCCGGGTGAATTTTGCCGCCAATAAGATTTTATACAAAGCTGTGGAAAAAGCCATTGGCCTGGAAATACCCGCATCCTGTCACGGGGTCGGCCGGGGGGGGCTGGGGAGTCATCTGGCCCTTATGGCCATGGCCGGAGGGCTTGGCATGGAGATAGATCTGTCACAGGTACCGGCAGGTAACAATGATCTGGCAGACGAGGTGTTGCTCTTTTCCGAATCTGCCGGCCGGTTTATCCTGACCATGGCACCGGAGCAGGCCCTGCTGTTTGAAAAACTGTGCAAGGGTCTGCCTGTCTGCCGCGTGGGCACGGTGACAGCAAAACAGGACAGCCTGAAAATAAAAGGCACCCGGGGGGATCTCCTTGTGGATCTGCCCGGACAAGCCCTTGCCGACGCCTTTAACAAACCCTTTGGAGACATGATATGAGACAGGTGAAGGCACTTATATTAACCGGTTTTGGATTGAACTGTGACAATGAAACCGCTTTGGCTTTTGAACTGGCAGGGGCCCGATCCCACAGGGTGCATATCAATGCAGTGATTGCCAAAAAAGTGCGGCTTGCGGATTTTCATATCCTGGCGCTGGGGGGCGGCTTTTCCTGGGGGGATGACCACGGGGCCGGGGTGATCCAGGCGGTGAAACTCAAAAACCATATCGGCGATGATCTGCTGTCCTTTGTGGACCAGGGAAAACTGGTCATCGGCATCTGTAACGGATTCCAGACCCTGGTTAACTTAGGGCTTCTGCCCGGCCTGGACAAAGACTATACCAGACGGTCGGTGGCCATCACCTATAATGACTGCGGCAGCTTCAGGGACCAGTGGGTGCATCTGACCGCCGCCCCTGAGAGTCCGTGTGTGTTTACCAGAGGGATACAGGCAGCAGAGTTTCCCGTGCGCCACGGGGAAGGAAAATTCATTGCAGAGCCGGATGTGGTATCTGCCCTGTTTGCCGGCAGCCAGGTGGTGTTCAGGTATGCCGATCAAAATGCACTTCCGGCCCAAGGGGTGTTTCCTTTGAATCCCAACGGCTCTGTGCAGGACATCGCCGGTATCTGTGATCCCACAGGCAGAATATTCGGGCTCATGCCACATCCTGAAGCCTATAACCATGTGACCAACCATCCCGACTGGACCAGACAAAAACAGCTGCAGATACGTTCAGGAAACGCATTCGGCCTGCAGGATACAAAAGGCATCCAATTGTTCCGCAACGGAGTGGATTACATCCGGGAAAGGGTTTTATAAATACCATGCTGGGAACCATAGTCAACTGCCTGGCCATTGTGGCCGGCAGTCTGGTAGGTCTTTTGTTTAAAAACGGGATTCCGGAGCGCTACAACAAAACCGTGATGCAGGGTATCGGACTGGCTGTGTTCCTGGTGGGACTTAAAACCGCCATGGTCACAGATGATCTGCTGGTGGTCATCATCTCCCTGGCCACAGGTGCCCTGGTGGGGGAATGGATCGGCATCGAAGACCGGCTGGACCGGCTGGGAACATTTCTGGGAAAAAAATTTT
>JAWOEP010000364.1:0-2635 GCA_046482705.1 Desulfotignum sp. | reverse complement strand
CAGGTTCAATATTTTTGACTGCACTGATACATCCAGCGCAGATACCGGCTCATCACAGATGATAATTTCAGGGTGCATGCTCACGGCCCTGGCAATACCGATACGCTGGCGCTGTCCCCCTGAAAATTCATGGGGATATTTGGACACACTGTCTTGTGAAAGTCCGACATTTTCCAGCAACTCTTTGATGGTGGTGGACAGATTTCCCGGATTTTTTCGGTGGATTCTGTATTTTTCTTCAAGGATCTGCCGCACAGTCTGTCTGGGATCAAGCGATTCATAAGGGTCCTGAAATATCATCTGCAGATGGGAGGACAACGCTTTTTTCTGGACAGCTGTCAGTTTTGATACAGACGTGCCCTGGACCCGCACGGTTCCGCCTGTCATTTCATACAACCCCATGATACATCGTCCCAGGGTGGTCTTTCCGCAGCCCGATTCCCCCACAAGACCGAAGGTCTCTCCTTTTTTCACACAAAAAGAGACGTCATCCACAGCATAGACCCATCCTTTGCGCCTGAGAAATATACCCCCCAGAACCGGAAAATATTTTTTAAGCCGGCTGACTTCCAGAATCGGCATGATTTTTCCCCAGCATTGTTGCAAACCAGGCCGTTATATACCATATCCTTTGTGCAAACAAAACAGGGAATCAAATCAATGTAAGGGGGATCTATGAAAAATTTTGAAACAAAAGACAAAAAGGTTCTGCACAATCGCAAATTGCGCAGAACCTTTGAATTGAAATTTACTGGACAACTACATTGATTGAAATTTACTGGACAACTACATTGACTGCTGCCGGGCCTTTTTGGCCGTCTTCCACGTCAAAGGTAACCCGGTCACCCTCATTAAGGGATCTGAAACCGGTGGAACTGATTCCAGTATGATGCACAAATACATCAGGCCCATCCTCTTGTTCAATAAACCCATATCCTTTTGCATCGTTGAACCATTTTACAATCCCGTTTGCCATTACGACTTTCTCCTTACTTTAGGTAAAAATTGGGTAGTTTCAAACTTAAGGTCGAGCCACTGGAATAAACAGGTCTTGCCTTTAGAACGAAACTGCAAAGCCTTTGCCATACCGGCTTTGCATGTATATTATTCGGTTTATTTCAAAAATCAAGGATTTTTTTGCCCTGGTTTGATTTTTATGCCGGTTCTTCGGGAACAAGATGGCAGGCAGCTGTACGGCCCTTCCCCACAGACCGCTCCAGGGGCAGCTTTTGTCGGCACACATCTTTCACAAAAGGACACCGGTCGGCAAAACGGCACCCCTTCGGCATGTCGGACAAAGAGGGGACACTTCCTGAAATAGTGGGCAAAATGGCTTTCGCGGTTTTCGCACGGGAGGGGATAGAGGTGAGCAGTCCTTTGGTATACGGATGCAGCGGATGGCTGAAAAGGGATCCGACATCCGCTGTTTCTGCGATGCGACCGGCATACATGACCACCACCTGATCACAGTTCTCCGCAATCACCCCCAGATCATGGGTGATCAGGATGATGGACATCCCTGATTTTTCCCTGAGATCTTTGATCAATTCCAGTATTTGGGCCTGGATGGTCACATCCAGGGCGGTGGTGGGTTCATCAGCAATGAGAATTTCCGGTTCACAGCTTAAGGCCATGGCAATCATTACCCGCTGGCGGATGCCGCCGGAAAGCTGGTGGGGATATTTTTTCAGCACCTGGCCGGGATCAGGGATGCCCACCCGATCCAGCATTTCTACCGCCCCTGCCTGCATGGAAGATGCTGTCATGCCCGGAAAATGCAGGGCATACACCTCTGTCATCTGCCGGCCCACACTGTGCACCGGGTTCAAGGCGGTCATGGGTTCCTGGAATATCATGGCGATTTTTCTGCCCCGGATTTTGTGCATCTGCCGGATGGGTATTGCCAGCAGGTCCAGGCCCTGAAACACAATCTTTCCTGCAACAATGGATGACACCGGTTTGGGCAGCAGCCGGATAATACTCAGGGCGGTCACGCTTTTGCCGCACCCCGATTCTCCGGCAATCCCCAGGATACTGCCCTTTTCCAGGGTGAATCCCACACCGTCAACCGCGTGTACCTGGCCCTGTTCCGTGTCAAATGCCACCTTCAGGTCTGTTATTGTCAAAAGCGGGGAAGGTTTCACGGCACATCCCCCACAACCTGGAACCGGGTATCCCGGATAGTTTTGGCCGGCAGTCCGGCATCCTGTTTCATGGCAGAAACCGTGTGGTCAAAAACCTTCTGATCCAGCCAGAAAAGTCCGCCCACAGTGGCGGAAAACGGATCAAACAGATCCTGTGACATTCTGGTGCCATATCCTTCAGGCAGCTGCAGCCATTGCCAGTATGCGATGCGCACATAGGGCACCATAAAGGTGGGCACATAGGCACAGATATCATGGATTTTGTTCTGTATGGCATGGGACAGCCTGATCCGTTCCTGTTCATCCAGGCTTTCCCTGTACCGGTCTATGAGGGCATCCAGCTTTGGATCATCCGTGTTGGTGATATTATTGGTCGTCCATTCACCATCATTTACAGGCCTTTCCACAAGCATTTCAAAACAAGTTATCAGTGAATCGGGAATAATCTTAAATGATCTATGCTGACTGGTATAATAAGTATTATCCGAAGC
>JAWOEP010000342.1:0-4386 GCA_046482705.1 Desulfotignum sp. | reverse complement strand
GCCAGCAAAAGACCCGGGAAGATGGCACCGGCAAACAGATTGCCCACAGACGTTTCCTTCATGCCCGTGAGTCCGCCGTACACCACCATCATGATGGAGGGCGGAATCAGAATACCCAGGGTGCCTGAGGCGCAGATGATACCTGCGGTCAATTCTTTCTGGTAGCCTTTTCCCATGAGGGCCGGGGTGGCCAGCAGCCCCATGGCCACCACCGATGCCCCGATAATCCCGGTGGTGGCGGCAAATACCGTACACACCAGAACAACGGCAAGGCCCAGGCCGCCCTTGATACTGCCCAGTACCACGTACATGGATTCAAACAGGGCCTCAGACACCTTGGATCTGTCCAGCAGCTGGGCCATGAGAATAAACAAGGGGATGGCTACCAGGGTGTAGTTTTCCATCAACCCCCAGATATTGTTGATAAACATCTCAAACAGCCTGGGAACCATAAAACCGTTGTCGATCAGGCCGAACAGAGTGGCAACAGCTGCCAGGGTATAGGCCAGGGGATGCCCCAGCATGATGGCGAAAATAAGGGTGACAAACATGGCCAAAGTCAAGAATTCAAGACTCATGGGTTAACCTTTCTTCCTTGTTGTTTGAGTGAATGGATATCCTTTAACAGATTGGCGATGCCCTGGAGCAGTAAAAATACCAGGCACAATGCCATCAATATCTTCAACGGCCAGATGGGAGGGGCCCAGGAGGTGGAATTCACTTCAAGGCCCAGGGTGGATTTATAGGCGTATTTCATCCCCCACAGGGTCAGGCAGATGGTCACGGGCATGAACAGGACCAGATTGGTGATAATGCTGAGAATCGCCTGCACTTTTTCCGAGGCCATGGAGCTGAAAATATCCACCTTTACATGGGCACCATGGACATCTGCATAAGAGAACCCGAACATGTAGTGCAGCCCGTATAAAAAGGTGGTAGCCTCAAATCCCCAGGTGGTGGGTGCATTTAATACATACCGCATGAACACCTCATATACTACGATGATCAGCAGCGGATATACGAGAAAAGAGGTCACATCCCCCTGCTTGCGGATGAATTTTTCCAGGTTGTTTGCTAACGATGCCAACATGTTGGTTTCCTTTTACTGAAAATGAATCAAAAAAAACAGGTAAGGTCCGGCAGCCTGTGTTATATTGGAATGGTTAAATGACCGGGCTGCCGGACTTTTCTGTGGTTTCGGTTTTTACATCAGTTCAAAAAACAGATCCGGCTTATTCATGGATCTGGCCGCTGATATAAGTTTCATAAGGCCAGGGGGTTGCCCCGCCGCGCTCCTTGCGCCAGTCTGCATAATCTTCGATGAGCTGGTCGTGGGAATCCAGAATTTTCTTGGCATCCGGGTATTTTGCCTTGATAGAGTCCATATATTCTTTGGTGGTTTTCCGGAACTCGATCAGGGTTTCTTTGTCCATGTGGACAAACTCCACTTTTTCCTTGAACAGCTTTATGGCTTTGGCGTTCAGATTGTTGATCCAGTTGTAACTCCACAGCTGGGTTTCCTTGGCAGCGATATCAATGATCCATTTCAGGTCTTCGGGGAGCTTTTCATAGGCATCTTTGTTGAAAAACAACGCACACTGGATACCGGGCTGATGCACGCCCGGTTGAATCACGTACTTGGTGACATCATCAAATCCCATGGGATAGTTGATGGCCGGAGAGGAGAATTCTGCTGCGTCAATCACGCCCCGCTCCAGGGCCAGGTAGACTTCGCCGCCGGGCAGGGGAGACACGGATGCGCCCAGGTTGTTCATAATGTCCATGAACCAGCCTGGCGTACGGATTCTCATGCCTTTGAAATCTTCCATACTGGTGGCTCTTTTATTGGAGGAAAGCCCCATCTCCTGGCCGCACTGGCCGCCGGGGAGGGCAAACAGATTGAACTGGCCATAGATCTCCTGCATCATCTCCACGCCGCCCCGTTCATACAGCCAGATGTTGTACAATTCTGCATCCAGGCCAAAGGGAACAGATGCCAGGGCCACAAAGGCTTCGTTTTTGCCTTTCCAGTATCCCGGCCAGTCATGACCCACTTCAGCTGCGCCAGTGCTTACCGCATCAAAACTCTGCATGGCAGGTACCAGTTCGCCTGCGGAAAAAGGTTTGATATCCAGGCGGCCGGCAGATGCCAGGCGGACACTGTCGGCAAAATGAGATGCAATGTCATAGAACAAAAGCCCTTTGGACCAGGGCATGACCATTTTCCAGCGGATTTTTTCATCCGATGTCTTGAATGATACCCGTTTTGCTTCTTTTGCCCTGGGGTCTTCTCCGAATTTTTCTCGTTTGGCATGGGCAGTGCCGCAGATAAAGACAACTGCCATCAAAAGGGTTACCACTATGCTTAATGCTTTTTTCATGCGTTCCTCCGTCCTTTAAAAAAATGATTTATTCACACGACTGGTTTCAGATAATTCCTGAGATGGTTTTATTGCCTCCTTTCCCGGATCGGTCTTAAAGGTATTCCGGTAAGTCCAAATTGGTCATTTCATTGTTTTATGCTGCTGGCTTCCTTGGTAGTACCAATACTAAAATCCATATGGGCCGCTTTGTCAAGAAAAAAATAATTTTTGTTTGTTTTTTATCAAAAAGTCTGTTATACGATACTATATTCTGAAAAAACAGATGGTTATATTTTTTGAAGCCTGCGTACAACCACAAGCGGTGCCATGAAATAAACATTTGACAACACCGGAAATTTACACGATAGTAAATTGGTAGTACCATAAAACAATAATGAGGTGCCTATGATCCCCCGGTCCATCCAGGATGCGCTCCAGAAAATTGTGGGGCCCCAACACCTGCTGACGCAGAAAGAAGACATGCTCACCTATTCCTATGATGCCGCAGTGCTGGACCCGGTCATGCCTGCGGCTGCCGTGATCCCGGAAAACACAACCCAGCTCGGCGAAATCATCGCCCTGTGCCATGAAAACCATATCCCCATAACGGTCAGGGGATCCGGCACCAATCTGTCCGGCGGCACCATTCCCCGGACATCCGGTATCGTGGTGCTTACCGGACGGATGAACCGCATCATTGAAATCAATGAAGAAGACATGTATGCGGTGGTGGAACCAGGCGTTGTGACCGCAACCCTGGCAGCTGAAGTGGAAAAACTGGGGCTGTTCTATCCGCCGGATCCGGGCAGCATGGCGGTTTCCACCATCGGCGGAAATGTGGCGGAAAATGCCGGGGGGCTGCGGGGACTAAAATACGGGGTGACCAAGGACTATGTCATGGGGCTGCAGTTTTTTGACTGCCAGGGCAATTATATCAAAACCGGTTCCAGGACCGTAAAGTGCGCCACCGGCTATAATATCACCGGGCTTATGGTAGGATCTGAAGGCACCCTGGGGGTCCTGGACCAGGTGATTCTCAAACTCATCCCGGCCCCAAAGGCCAGGCAGGCCATGGTGGCGGTGTATGACACCATTGAACAGGCATCGGAAACCGTGGCCGGTATCATTTCCGCGCGTATTGTGCCGGCCACCCTGGAAATCCTGGACAACTTCACCATCCGGGCGGTGGAAGACTTCTCAAAAGCCGGACTCCCCACAGATGCGGCAGCCCTGCTGCTCATAGAGGTGGACGGGCATCCGGCAGTGGTGGCCGAAGAAGCGGAACAGGTAAAGGCCCTATGCCTGAAAATGGGGGCACGGACCATTGACCGGGCAAAAGATGATGCCCAGCGGGACAGGATCTGGGCAGCCAGAAGGGCTGCTTTGTCCGCTTTGGCCCAGCTCAAACCCACCCTGGTGCTGGAGGATGCCACGGTTCCCAGAAGCAGAATCCCGGACATGGTACGGGCCCTTCAGGATATTGCCAAAAAGTACCGGATTGATATCGGCACTTTCGGCCATGCCGGGGACGGCAACCTGCACCCCACCATCCTCACGGACCGCAGAAACAAGGAAGAATTTCACCGGGTGGAACAGGCTATTGAAGAGATCTTTGACACGGCCCTGGCCATGGGGGGCACCCTTTCCGGAGAGCACGGCACCGGCATTGCCAAGGCCCCTTTCCTGGAAAAGGAAGCCGGGTATTCATCCATTTTGTTTTCCAGACAGCTGCGGGCTGCGCTTGATCCCCGCAATATTTTGAATCCCGGCAAAATAACAGGAGTATAACCTATAATGGCAGGCATGAAAGAGCTGGCAAATCTGGTAAAAGAGCTGGAAGAACAGCTGGTGACCTGCATTCGCTGCGGCATGTGCCAGTCGGTCTGCCCCCTTTTCGAGCAGACCCGCAAAGAAGCGGATGTGGCCCGGGGCAAACTGGCCCTGCTCACCGGGCTTATGGATAATATTTTCACCGATCCGGACGGGGTGAACGAACGGCTGAACCAGTGCCTGCTCTGCGGGT
>JAWOEP010000161.1:0-10175 GCA_046482705.1 Desulfotignum sp. | reverse complement strand
TTCGCACGATATGAATTTGCAGAGACCGCTGCAAATAGTCGAGTGACCGGTCATAGTTGCCGAGCCGTCGTTCGACGATCCCGAGGGCCATGAGATCTTTGGCGATGCCCACGGAGTTCTGCCATTGGGCATCGATGGGCAGCAGATGGACAGTATGGGGGGTGTAACCGGCAGCAGATTTTTGCCGGGCATGAAACAAAAGGATATGATCCACCCCGGTTTGGGCCTGCCAGGTATCAATGGCCATCAGGATTTCCCCCACATGGGGCGTAATGGTGTTCACAGAACCGGGCAGTTCCCTGATATCCCGGCAGTCGGCACCCGCATCCGCCATAAGATCTGCGGCTCTTATGCCCGCACACACCACCGGGATCTCCTTCAGGTCCCTGCCGGAATCATGCAATGCGGCCAGGGCATGGGATGTCACCTGTTCGTTGAGTGACCCGCACATTCCCTGATCGGATCCGAATACCACGGCCCCGGGCTTTTTTCTGGATGACTGTCTGGTATACAGCCTGGTATCCGGATCATGGCGCAGAACAATACCCAATGCCATCTCAAGGGTTTGTGCATATGCCACCAGGGAATGGGATGCCTCTTCATACTGGCGGATGTTTACCGCAGCCAGAGACTTCATGGTCCGCACCACTGTATGCAGGTCATCTGTACTGCCTATTCTGCGCTTAAGCTGTGCCAGTGTCTGCATCAGATGATTCTTTCGTGTATGGTTTTACAGCTTTTTGTGCTGTCTGCACCAATGCATCAATGGCTTTTTCATCGATTTTTTTTCCTGCAAGAATATTGTCCATCATCTCCTGGTGATCTGCATTGGCTGCCTGGCGGATTTTTTTCTGGGCTTCGGCCATATCAGACAAGGCGATACCATCGAACACACCATGGGTCATGGCAATCAACACGGCAATCTGATCAGGTGCAGGCAGAGGGGAATACCGGTATTGTTTTAAAATTTCGCGTATCCGCCGTCCCCGGGACAGCTTTTTCTGGGTTTCTTCGTCCAGGCGGGCCCCGAAGCGTGAAAATGATTCCAGTTCTTCAAACTGGGAATAGGTCAGCCGGAGGTCCCCGGCAACGGTCCGGTAGGCCGGCAGCTGGGCTTTACCCCCCACACGGGATACGGATTTTCCCACATCCACGGCCGGCAGTATGCCTTTTCTGAAAAACATGGGAGACAGATAAATCTGGCCGTCGGTAATGGAAATAAGGTTGGTGGGAATGTATGCGGAAATATTCTGGGCCTCGGTTTCAATAATGGGCAGTGCTGTCAAAGATCCCCCGCCTTTGTCCTGGTTCAGCCGGGTGGACCTTTCCAGCAGGCGGGCATGGATATAAAAAATATCGCCCGGGAACGCTTCTCTTCCCGGAGGTCTGCGCAAAAGCAGAGAAAGTTCCCGGTAGGCCCGGGCATGGCGGGTGAGGTCATCATAAACAATGAGCACATCCTGTCCCTGGTGCATGAAATGCTCTGCCATGGCAGTGGCGGTATACGGCGCCATGAACTGCAGTCCCGGTGGATCTTCCTCTGTGGAAACAACTGCAAAGGAATAGTCCATGGCATCATGGGCCTTGAGTTCTGCGATAACCTTGGCAAGGGCTGCCCCGCGCTTGCCGATACCGCAGTAGATGCAGATAACATCTTTGTTTTTCTGGTTGGCAATGGTGTCAAGGGTTATGGCGGTTTTTCCGGTCTGCCGGTCCCCGAGGATCAGCTCGCGCTGTCCCCGGCCGATGGGAATCAATGTGTCGATGACGGTAATGCCCGTCTGCAAAGGGATGCTTACCGGTGAACGGTCCATGATTTCCGGGGCCGGCTGTTCCACCGCCCGTAAGGTGGTTTGAGAAAGGGGACCTTCCTGGTCAAGGGGTTTTCCCCGGGCATCCACCACCCGGCCGATGAGTGCGTCACCCACAGGGACGGACATGACCCTTTGGGTCCGGTTAACCTCGGCACCGGCACTGAGATTATCGGTTTCATCCAGCATTATCACACCGATGACATCCGTATTCAGATCAAAGGCCATGCCATAGGCGTCCGGGGTGCAGACCAGCAGTTCCTCGGACTGCACATCTGTGAGGCCTGAGACCGTTATAATGCCCGAACTGATGGATGCAATGCGGCCATAATCACGCACCGCCACAAAGGGTTCCTTTTTCTTCACTATATCTGCCATGGTGGATATAAATCCATCCATCACAGATGCCAGTTCACCGGTTTCTGATTCATTGGTTTTCTGATTCATGCTCCCCGCTTTCAATGGCCTGGTTCAGCTCTTTTTCCAGTGCATCCAGATAGTTTTGTGCATGCCAGGTGATTTTTTTGCCGCCTGCGGCCAGGGCAAGGCCAAAAACCAATTCCGGCCTGACATCAAATGCAATATCTTTTAAATCCGACCGTTTTTCCGACAGCACCTTTTCAATGGATTTTTTCTGGTTTTCAGACAATGCAAATCCCGTGCTTATCCTGGGCGGTTCTTCCAGGGTTTCAGGCAGCTTGTCCTTGTCCAGGTCCTGGAACCGGGACAAAAATTTTTTAACTGCCTGGTCCTGGACATCTGTGTCAGCCAGAAAGGACAGGGTTTTTTTCACGGTATCGAAAATCTGCCGGGCAGCCTGCTTTTGAAACCGCTCAAAAAAAGAGGATTTTTGCTTTTTCAGGGCATTCTGCCAGCTTTTTTTCAACCCGTCCACTTCCTGCCGGGCTTCTTTTACCAGGGCGTTGCGCCGGTCTTTTGCCTCTTTTTCCGCTTGTTCCAGTTTGGCATCCCATTTGTCTTCAAGCGCTTTTGTTTTTTGGGTATACTTTTCGTATTCCTGTTCAGCTTCCTGTTTTTGTTTTTCTGCCTTGTCAAAGCGTTCCTGGATATTTTTTTCCCGCTGGTCAATGGCGTTTTTGATTTTGTCAAACAAGAATATCTTCAACAGCACAAGCAGGATCAAAAAATTGACCACCTGGGCTGCCACTGTAAACCAGTCAATCAACATGGCATTTTCCTCACTTGGCTGCTGAAATCACATAATCCCAGAAAGGGTTGGCAAACAACAGGATCATGGAAACAACAAAACAATAGATGGCGGTTGATTCAATCATTGCCAGTCCCACAAAAAGGGTGCGGGTGATGGTATTTTTTTCATCCGGCTGCTGGGCAATGGAACTCAAGGCGCTGGCCACGGCACGGCCTTCACCAATGGCAGGACCGATGGCCCCCACTGCAATGGCAAGCCCTGCTGTAATAACCGATGCCATGCCGATAAGACTTATACTGTTCATCTAATAACCTCCTTTACTGGTTGTTGTTTTTTTTAGTGTCTGTGTGTTCCTGGACCTGGGTGGCAGAAGCAATATACACCATGGCCAGAACAGCAAAGATATAGGCCTGAATCAGCCCGGTCAAAAGTCCCAGCAGCTGCATGACTACCGGAAATATAAAAGGAATGATGGCCAGAAGAATCGCCACAATTTTTGACCCGCTCATGAGATTGCCGAAAAGCCTTACTGCAAGGGCCAGTGTCCGGGACAATTCCCCCATTATATTGAAAGGCAGCATGAACACCGTGGGCTGAATATATTGTTTCAGATAGCCGATCACCCCTTTCCGGGCAATACCGAACAAGGGTACTGAGATAAACACACAAATGGCCAGCGCTGCTGTGGTGGAAAGCGAAGCTGTGGGAGATTCATATCCCGGCACCACAGTGAGCAGGTTGCAGGCGGCAATAAAAATAAACAGTGTGCCTATAAAAGGCATATATCTTTTTGCTTTCTGCCGGCTGATTTCACTGATCTGGTCCTGGATGCCGGTTACCAGAATTTCCAGGATATTCTGCCAGGAACTGATTTTCGGCCCTGTGGACAGACGTCTTGTGACAAGCCAGGACCCGATCACCAGCAACGCCATTACTACCCAGGTAAATACAATGGTCAGGTTAAGTGAGATAAACTGGTATTGGAAAAACACCACCTGGTCCGGGCTGATCTGTTTGATATCCATAAAATTCATATGTGCGATCCTTTTGGCCCCAAGACAGCAGAAGGCAGCATCTTAAAAATAAAAATCTTGCGCATAATCAATATCCCGCCAAGACAGGCAGTCATGCCAAGCCATTCACCGTTTCCCGCAAAATATACCCCTGCCAGGGTTAAAAAAGATCTCACAAGAAAACTTACGACAAAAATAAGGCCATAAAGTCTTGTGCCGGCAAACCGCTGCAGGGTAAGCCACAGACCGCCAAAGTGAAAACATCCGATCATAAGGCCGGCTGCCAGACAAAAACCAATTGTGTGCAGATCATGCCATGTCATATCCATTTGCATCTCAGTCCTTTTTTCTGCTTTCCCGTTTGATCCAGTACCAGGCGTTCCAGCATCCCGTAATCACCCCGCAAAACATAAGGGTCAGTGTCCAGGAGGGTCTGCCGGGCCAGGTTTTGTCCAGCCAGATTCCTATGAATATGCCGATCAAAGTGGGGATGGCCACGGACCATCCCACCAGGCCGAACATGCCCAGTCCGAACCACACGGGATGCTCCGCATTTTTCCGGGCAGCCAGCTTGCGCTTTTGTTTTTCCTCGATGGTTTGGGAAAACTTTTTTTCTTCCGGGTTCTCAGCCATGGTCCTGGAACTCCAGGAAACGCCGGATAAATCCGGCTTCAATGCGGGAAGCTGATGTGCGCATATTTTTTTCCTTTTGTTTTTCTTTTAAAAAATCAGTTTCCACGGTGTTTTTCAGGGAAGCAAGATCTGCATCCTTTACCGCCCTGCGGGTGGATACAAAAACGGTATCTCCTTTTTTAACCAGGACCCCTTCCATTACTGCCATGTGCTGTTCATCTCCGTTTTCATCTTCAAAACTCAAAATACCGGATGCCAGTGCAGTGACAAAATCCACATGCCGGGGAAGCAGGCCGAAAAATCCATCCATGCCTTCGCCTGTGATCTTCTGCACCCGGGTGTCCAGAAAAATATGGGTGGGAAGCATCACCTTGAGTTTCATGATGTTTTGGCCTCCTCAATTTTACCGATCATATAAAGGGCCTCTTCCGACTGGTCTGAAAACTTGTCATCCAGGATCTGCCGGCAGCCTTCCAGGGCCTCTTCAACACTGACGGCCCGGCCTTCATAACCGGTGAACTGCTCGGTTACAAAAAACGGCTGGGTCAAAAACCGCTCCAGACGTCTGGCCCGGTAAACGGTCTGGCGGTCTTCTTTTGACAGTTCTTCAATGCCCAGCATGGAGATAATGTCTTTGAGATTCTCATATTCCGCCAGATTTCTGCGTATTTCACCGGCAATGCGGTAATGTTCTTCTCCCACTATGTCAGGGGTCAGCATGCTGGAGTTGGACTGCAAAGGATCAACCGCCGGATACAGCCCTTCCCCCGCTTTTTTCCGGGACAGAACAATGCTGGAAGACAAGTGCCCGAAAGTGTGGACTGCTGCAGGATCTGTGAAATCATCCGCAGGCACATATACGGCCTGGACCGATGTGATGGCCCCGGTGGCGGAATTGGTGATCCGCTCTTCCAGCTCGGCAAGCTCGGTCCCCAGGGTGGGCTGGTAACCAAGGCGGGAGGGCAGCCGTCCCAGCAGCCCTGAGACCTCCATGCCTGCCTGGATAAAACGGAAAATATTGTCCATGAGCAAAAACACATCCTGGTTGAGATCATCCCGGAAATATTCCGCCATGGTCAAAGCGGAATGGCCCACACGAAAGCGTGCTCCCGGGGGTTCATTCATCTGGCCGAAAACCATGATGGTTTTGTCCAGGACACCGGCATCTTTCATTTCCCGGTACAATTCCTCTCCTTCCCGACAGCGTTCCCCTACCCCGCAGAAAAGGCTTACCCCCTCATGGATACCCACCATGTTGTGAATCATTTCCATGATCAAAACGGTTTTTCCCACGCCTGCGCCGCCGAACATGCCGCTTTTGCCGCCCAGTTCCAGCGGGGAAAGAATATCGATGACCTTGATGCCGGTTTCAAATATCTTTGTGGATACTTTCTGGTTGTCCATTGACGGCGGGGACCCGTGAATGGTGCGAAATGAAGATGCTTCCACCGGTTCTTTTTTATCAATGGGTTCACCAAATACATTCAGGGCACGGCCCAGCAGGGATTTGCCCACAGGCACCTCAAGGTGGCGGCCGGTATCATGGATGTCGGATCCCAGGGCAAGTCCCTGGGTTGCTGTCAAGGCAATTCCCCGGATGGTATAATCATCCAGATGCAGAATCACTTCAATTTTGATCTTGTCATCCTTTCCACAGGTCAGCATATTATGCAGCGGCGGAATGGTACTGGAAAACCGTGCGTCCACAACGCTTCCTCTGACCGAGACAACACGGCCTGTATTGGGATTGTTTTTTTTATCTGACACGTTCATGGGCAGCCTTTTTCGATTTTTTTAATCTAGGGAATATCTGTGCTCTCCTGTATGGCACACTGGTCATCCGGACAAAACAGGCGGAGCCAGATGCCTTTGGTATCTTTGGAAGATGTACTGCCCACAGGCAGGGTGATTTTGTCTTTTTCCACTGAACAGGCCCCTTCCGGGCAGTCCACTTCCAGCCATACGCCGGATTTTTGTTCTGTTGCTCTGCGCTTTTCTTCAGGCAGTTCTGATATTTCATATTCCGGAAGTACCCGGGCATTCTCAATGAACACTTTAAACTGATTTTCCTGAACATCTTTTTTCATGTTGTTTCTCCTGTATATGTAATTATACCGGTTAAAATTTGCTGCAGTCAGCCGTATGGTAAAAAGTGCATCCCCGGGGCAAGGGGTTCAGCATTTTTCCATGAATTCGATATCTGCAATATTACCTTCCACAAGCCTGCTTTCCTCTTCAGCACCTGTGTTGGTTACCTCCATTAAAAATTTATCCGGATCTTCGCTCGAGGCAACCGGTATCCCCACAAACGGGGACGGGATATCTTTCATCTTTACACTGTAGGTATACCCGCTTTGGCGGTTCATCGTAATGATCTGGTAAATTTGGTCTGTTGCTTCTGAGGCCATGATAACTCCCTATGATTTTTGATTTGGGGTTAATAAGGATCATGCTGCAACCGGCCGTATCCGAGAATGCATTCATGCCTTCATCTGTGTTTTATGTATGATGTAAAAAAAATATCCTGAAAACTGCAAAGATTCAATACATGGATATACGTAATACTGCCTGGCAAAACATGCAGACAGGACCTGCCGGTGATCAGGCCGGGGAGAGAACAATTCGGGCATACAGCGGCAGGTGGTCGGACACCATGCGGGTTTCATAATCCATGGGAACCTTTACATCAACCGGTGAAAAATGGTGAGAAATGAACATGTGATCAATCCGTCTGACGGGAAGCCAGGAAGCAAAGGTTGCTTTTGGATACAACCTTCCTTTATATATTTTCTGGATATCATCAAGACATTGTGTAATTGTCTTATAAACAATCGACCCGGGACCGGCATTAAAATCACCGCACAGGATCACAGGGGTTTTTGGATACTGTTCGTTGCAGACCCACCTGCTGCTCACCAGGGCTGCTGCCTGCAGTTTGCGGTCTTTGGAACGCAGACCCAGGTGGGTGTTTAAAACCCGCACATGCCCCAGCGGGGTTTTCATTTGTGCCATCATCACCCCTCTGTTTTCTGTTTTTTTTGCGGGAGGAACAGCCGGCAGATAGCCGGAGTTCAAATCCTCTGCAGGAAACCGGCTCAGGATGGCCAGTCCGTATTGGCCGCCGGGGGTTTCCTTTAATGTAAAAAAATTATGGGACATGCCAAGATAATCGGCAATATAGGCTGCCTGATTGATATAACCGGACCGTCTCCGGCCGACATCGACTTCCTGAAGCGCAATAATGTCGGCCTTAAAGCGCAGGATTGTTTTTGCTGTTCTTTCCGGATTGTATTTGCGGTCCATGTTCCGGCAGGAATGGATATTATAGCTCAGGATATTCATGCTGCTAACGGTTTCGCTTACGTCGTTTTTCCTCATATTTTTTTTCCTGTGATACCAGTCATGCCATACCCGTCCTTTCATAAATGCTGTTAAAATATTATACCGTGTCATTACTGATAAAAAATGGATGGTTCTCTGCATAATGGCAGATATTATCATGTATTTTCCCCCTATGCCGGTATTCAGCCCCATATGCAGGCATTCCGGCCTGTTCAAAATTTCTGCCATCAACAAATCATCCGTACCGCTGTCAGGCCGGGCTTTCTCCAGAAAAATGACAAATTCAACAGTCAATAATATGCAAAAATATGAGTTGAGTTCTGAAAGAATCAATGATATCGAGATTATGGTTGAGTTTTCATGGAATGAAGTTTTGTAATATTTTTGACTGTTAGCCTGGCCTAAAAGCCATTACTGATAGAACAAATTCTGAGGCAGAAAATCAATCCAGCCACCCCAGAATAATCGACATAATGTGGGGTCTTCGATTCCTGATAAAATTTCTGAAAGCGGGCGATTTTAACGCCCGGGCTGACAGGTGAGCAGGCGCTTTTTCCGCGCATCTTTGTCCAGCCCGATGTTAGGCTGGAACATGGTTTTTAACCTGATGATTCATAAAATTGACAGTATTTTCATGGAAATTTTTTCTAATCAAAGATTTGAGACATGATGATGCAATTAGCCTTCATTTATAGCGACGAAATGAGAAACACATTTGAACGTAATGAGAATTTACAAAGATTGACAATATTTGTAGTTCTGTTATTGTGGTGTGTAGTTGTTCAAACAAGGAGGTTACTATGCATATCTCACTAACACCTGAGCTTGAAACTAGGGTTAAACAAAAAGTCGCATCAGGTTATTATAACAATGCAAGTGAAGTGATTCGGGATGCTTTGCGGTTCTGGGAAAAAAATGAAGAATTGGTACAGCACATGAAACTTGAAATGTTAAAAGAACGCTTATCAATTGGTGCTAAGCAGGCTAAACAGGGAAAATTTGTTGCGCAATCCGTAAGCGAAATTGTTTCTGAGGTCAGGAATGCGTAAATACCGTCTCACTCCTACAGCAAAATCGGATTTTGTAGAAATCTGGAATTATTCTGTTGAAACCTGGGGTGAGAAACAAGCTGAAAAATATCTTCAAGATATTGAGGACACGCTTAATCAACTTGCAGCCAATCCGGAACTTGGAAGACAACGACCTGAAATTGCTCCTGGATATTATTCCTTTCCTGCACAAAAACACATCATCTTCTATCTGATCTCAGATAGTTATATTGATATCATTGGTATTTTGCATGGGAAAATGGATATCGACAAAAATTTAATGTGATTTTCACTTAAACGACTGAGCAGTAACGGGTGAATTATTGAGGGGGTGAGAACGTAATTGCAGATAATTATCCCAAGCAAAAATATTCACGGCCGTGAAAAATAATGGATACCATTTCAATACTTGATTTTGAAACAATCTCTTTGAAAAAAACCGAGTCAAAGAAAAGCTTCGGTAGGCCATAAACAGAATCATCCATGCAGATTGTCAACCCACCGCATGACTTTGACAAAATCAGCTCATTCCAAGTTACCTTTGAGCGCCTGTATTCACCTGCACTTTTATCAATTTTCATCACCAGCATATCGATTTTTTTTCCATCCGGCATTATCCAGGCATTTTGTAACTTGTTACCATGTCTAAAACCGATTTTTTCATATATTCGAATAGCCCTTGTATTGAAGGGAAATACGGAAAGACTGATTGATACTAACCGTAATTTGGAGAATGAATGATCTATGGCAAGAGAAAGGGCCTCTGAACCATACCCACTTGAGCGGTATTGGCCATCACAAATGGCTATGGCCATCTCTGCTTTTGCCTCTTCCCAGTTTATGCCTTTTAGGCATACAAAACCGATCGGGACATCATTTTTTGTTGTTACAATGCTGTAAATGATGGACTCTCCATGATAAAACCCAGGTAATGAAGGCTTTGAAACTGTATCAAGAAAACGCTGTTTTTCATTTGAATCAAACGGTTGCCATCCCATGGTATTGACAAGTTCTGGATCAGTTGAAAAAAGGATATATTTCTGAATATGGGCTTTCTGAATTTTGGTCAGGTAAACTTTTGAGCGCATAATTTTTCATTGTTATAAGATTTTTTGAAATTTATAAAAACATCAGTGTCAAATCAAACCATATTATA
>JAWOEP010000320.1:0-7391 GCA_046482705.1 Desulfotignum sp. | reverse complement strand
GCTTTGCCGGCACCCCTACCATCATGGATGCAAAGGGCAGAAAAATCCATGTGAAACAGCCTTTTTCCCGCATCATCTCTCTGTATGGTGCCCACACGGAAAACCTTTTTTGCCTGGGCCTGACAACGGAAATAATCGGTGTTTCCGTCAATGACCGGTTTCCGCCCCAGGTTGACAGCAAACAAAAGTTTTCTTTTCATGATGACCCTGAAAAATTTCTGGCTGCCCGGCCTGACCTGGTTTTGATACGGCCCATGATCGATAATGGATACCCGGATTTTGTCAGGCAGCTGGAAAGGTTCAACATCACAGTGGTTTCCCTTCAGCCGGCAGATGTAAACGAAATGTTTGCCTACTGGATGGCCCTGGGACAGCTTACCGGAAAAACAGCTGCAGCAGAAAAGCTTGTGACCGATTTTCAAAAAAAAACACGGGAGATTGCTTCTTTGCTTCCGCCGGTGGCATCCAGGAAAAAGGTGTATTTTGAAGCCATCCATGCCAGGATGAAAACCTTTACCCATGGATCCATGGCAATCTATGCCCTTGAAACTGCAGGCGGTATCAATGTTGCTGCTGATGCCCCCGCATCCAGGAACACCAATATCGCCAATTACAGCAAAGAAAAAATTCTGGCAAAAGCACAGGATATTGACGTGTTTCTGGCACAAAAAGGGATAATGAATCCGGTCTCCATTGAACAGATCGTCACTGAACCCGGGTTTCACATTATAAAGGCAGTTTCTGACGACCAGGTATATCTGGTGGATGAGAATATCGTTTCCCGGCCCGTACCCAGGCTGTTACAGGGAATTCTGACCATTGGGGACCTGCTTTACCCGGAAATTTTCGCAAAAATCAAAAAGGACTTATAATGGAAAAAACTGGTAAACTCTATGGTGTCGGTGTCGGACCAGGAGATCCTGAACTGATCACTGTAAAAGCGGTCCGTGTAATAAAAGAGGCAGATATTATTTTTACAGCTGCCTCCAGCAAAAACAGCTACAGCCTGGCTGTGGAAATTGCCGGCCCGTATATTTCACCTGCGACAAAAATACACACCCTTGGATTTCCCATGACCAAAGAGGAACCTTTGGTGGAAAAAGCCTGGATGGACAATACCAAAGAAATTGCCCTTGCTTTGAAACAAGGACTTACCGTGGTTTTTTTGACCCTTGGTGACCCCATCACCTATTCCACATTCGGGTATATTCTCAAAAAGATGAAACAGGTTCTGCCCACAGCCTTGATTGAAACCATTCCCGGCATCACCTCTTTTCATGCAGCATCTGCCAGACTTAACCGGATACTGGTGGAAGGAGAAGAATCATTGCTGGTCACCTCGGGTGCTTTTGGCGGCAGCCAAATCCGCAATATCAAACAGGTGGAAAACATTGCCATTGTCAAAGCCTATAAAAATATCAAGGATATCAATGCAGCTTTAAAAGAAGCCGGCATGCACAAAAACGGGGTGGCGGTTTCCCACTGCGGCCGCACAAAAGAAAAAATTTTCGATAACCTGGATGACCTTGAAACCCGGGATCCGGATTACTGGACCCTTATTCTGGCTGCAAAATGAAACACCGGCAACTCAGGCTCCGGCTGCTGTGGATTTCCGCCGGCATATCCGCTCTGCTGCCTTTGGCAAGCGGTCTGTTTTTTGCCCCGATTACCACAGATGTCCTGGTGAACCGGTTGCTCTTTCCTCTGGTTCGGCTTACCTGCTTTATTGTTGCGGGGCTTGTGGCAGGCCAGGTTATCGAGGGCCTTGGATGGACCCGTCAGGTGGCAGTGGTGGCCCGTCCGTTTTTCAGGTTTTCCCGCATGGGGGACAGGTGCAGTGCTGCATTTACAACCGCATTTTTCTCCGGCGCTGCTGCCAACGCCATGCTGGCCGATTTTTATGACCAGGGAAAAATTTCAAAAATCCAATTGTTTTTATCCAACTATATCAACCAGTTTCCCGCTTTTTTTCTTCACCTTCCCACAACGGTTTTCATTGTGCTGCCCCTGACCGGTATGGCCGGGGCCCTGTATTTTATGCTTACCTTTCTGGCTGTTCTGGTGAGAACCTGCGGTTTTCTGCTCTTTGGCCGTTTTTATCTGCAAAAAACACCACCGGTGAAGACGGACCATGACGGTGTCGGGCCTTTGCCTGAACCCGGCAAAAAATCTTTGCCTGAAATAATCCAGGGCATCGGTCACAGGCTGCCCATCCGCCTGGTGAATATTTTCATCTGGGTGCTGCCCATATATACCCTGGTCTTTCTTTTGCACTGGTATGGGACTTTTGACCTGCTGAACGCCGCCCTTTCCCGGTATGTGGCCGTAAGCATCATGCCTGTGGAGTCTTTGTCCGTGGTGATATTAAGCTTTGCTGCTGAATTCACCTCCGGTTTTGCCGCTGCAGGGGCACTCATGGATGCAGGTGTTTTGACCATAAAACAAACCGTGCTGGCACTTTTGCTGGGCAATATCCTGGCGTTTCCCATACGGGCTTTACGGCATCAGCTTCCCAGATACCTGGGAATTTTTTCTCCCAAAATAGGGCTGCAGCTGCTATTATCCGGCCAGGCCTTCAGAGTTGTCAGTATCATGCTTATTGGAACCCTTTATTATCTGGTGGTATGATGAAACCCATATATATTATAGGCATCGGCCAGGGAAAAGAAGATCTGACCCTTCGGCAGCTGGATATCATTGAAAATGCAGATATACTTGTGGGCGGCAAACGGATTTTACACCTGTTTTCCGGTCACAGGGCGGAAACCATTGTCATCGACCGGCAGATTGACCATGTCATCAGCAGGATCAAAGACGAGATGGTCTCCCGACAGGTGGTGGTTTTGGCATCAGGCGATCCTTT
The DNA here is from genome assembly GCA_046482705.1 of Desulfotignum sp. Lineage (GTDB taxonomy): Bacteria > Desulfobacterota > Desulfobacteria > Desulfobacterales > Desulfobacteraceae > Desulfotignum. The sequence goes on along the minus strand of JAWOEP010000320.1, from coordinate 4,528 downwards.
GTTTTACGGCATCGGCGCCACTTTGCTCTCCCACATCGACAAAAAACATATCCAGATACTTTCCAATATTTCCTGTGTTGCCGCCGCTTTTGCGGCTATCAAGGAACCCTGGCACGATGCACGTATCATAAGTCTCCATGGCAAAAACACGGGGGGGTTTTCATTTACCGATCTTTCCTGTGAGAACAAAGCTGCTTTTTTAACCAGCCCAAAAAAAGATCCCGGATTTATCGCCCGCAACCTTATCAGGGAAAATATTTCCGGCTTTGGGTTCTGTGTGCTTGAAAATATCGGATACACCCGGGACCAGAAAATTACCTGGTATCATTCCTATGCAGATGTTATGGCTGATACATTTTCCCATCCCAACATGGTCGTTTTGGTGCGGAACAAGGATCTTTCGGCGAATGTTTCACATGAAACGTATCCGGGCATGGAAGATGATCTGTTCCAGCATGCCAAAGGTTTGATCACCAAATCTGAAATCCGCAGCATCAGCCTTTCCAGGCTGAAACTGGTGAAAAAAGACCATGTTCTCTGGGATATTGGATCAGGCTCCGGATCCGTGAGCGTAGAAGCAGCCCTGGCAATTCCAGAAGGATCTGTGCTTGCCATTGAAAAAAACAGGCAACGGACACAGGACATCATCCATAACATCAAAAAATTCAGGTGCCCCAATATCCAGGTGGTGTCCCGGAATTTTCCTGATGAAGCCCACACCCTGCCGGTGCCGGACAGAATCTTTGTGGGGGGCGGCGGCAAAAACCTTGACACCGTGCTCGAGGCCGCCTGTGATTTTATTGTGGAAACAGGTATCATCGTAATCAACACAGTGCTGATCCAGAACATGGAACGTGCGTTCACTTTTCTGGAAAACAGACAATTTGCCCCCAGAATGGTCCAGGTCCAGGTATCCCGTTCCCAGGCCATGCCTTTCGGGACCCGGCTTGAATCATTGAATCCGGTGTGGATCATTTCCGGCACTAAACCCATGTCATAAGGATTATTTCCATGAAACCATCGTATTATCCTGTTATTTTTGCCGGGGCCGGGCCGGGAGACCCTGACCTGATCACGGTCAAGGCAATGAAAGCGCTTGCTGCCGCAGATCTGGTCATCTTTGCCGGATCCCTTGTGCCTGAATCCGTGCTCTGCTGGGTCAGACCCGGGACCGAAACCTTCTCCAGTGCGGGGATGGATCTTGACCAGATCATTGACACCATCCGTACCGGTTACCAGGAAGGCAAGCAGGTTGTCCGCCTGCACACAGGGGATCCCTCTTTGTACGGCGCCATTTTTGAACAGATACGAAAACTTGAAAAAGCCGAAATCCCGGTTTCGGTGATACCCGGTGTCACGGCAGCCTTTGCCGCATCTGCCGCCATGCACATGGAATACACCCTGCCGGAGCTGACCCAGACCCTGATTTTAACCCGGATTTCCGGCCGGACCCCGGTGCCGGATACGGAAAATCTGGAAAGCCTGGCAGCCCACCAGGCATCCATGGCCATTTACCTGAGCATGGGGCATGCGCTGCAGGTGCAGAAAATTCTGCAGTCACACTACGGTGAAAATGCATACTGCGCCATTGCCTATAAGGTGAGTCACCCGGAAGAAAAAATTATCAGGTGCCGGATAAAAGATCTGGACCAGACCTGCCGAAAAAATGCCATCACCCGGCATGCTCTTATCATTGTTGGCAAAGCGGTTGCAGCCTGCATGAAAAACCAGGACCTGGTGCCATCAAAGCTGTATGATCCCGGATTTTCCCATGGGTACCGCAATGGCGCATAATACATCCTTTAGCGACGTTGCTGTGGCCATCTGGGCAATCACCCCCAATGGCAGAAAACTGGGGCAAAAGCTGTGCGCCCATGTGAAACAGGCCCGCATGTTTGTCAGCGCCAGCCTTGAAAACAAGATCCACGAAAAGAAGATCTTTTCAGAAACAGATGCATCAGGCGGCAGGACCGGCAATTTAGCCACACCCACAGATACCGGTGACAGACAAGTTGTGTTTCACCGGCTGTCTGAGACGGTTGCTGAACAGTTTAACGCATATGACTGCCATGTGTTTATTTTTTCCACCGGCATTGCCGTCCGGATCCTGGCCCCGCTTGTGGCTTCAAAGCTCACTGACCCGGCAGTGGTGGTTATGGATGACAAAGGGCGGCATGCCATAAGCCTGATATCCGGACATATCGGACAGGCCAACAATTATACCCGGCACATTGCCCGTCTGCTCAGCGCTGACCCGGTTATCACCACGGCAACGGATGTGAACAACCTGCCGGCCATCGATGTTCTGGCAAAAAACCTGGGATTGTACATTGAAAACCCAAGGGCCATCAAAACCATCAACATGGCCTTTCTCCAGAACCGCGCCATCTGTCTTCATGATCCGCTGCACCTGATTGCGCCCTGGATCCCTGCCCACCTGACTATCCAGGCATCCGGGCAGGGACCGCGTGTGGTGTGCGACTGGCAGAAACAAAAAGTTTCACGTGAAACCCTGGTGCTGCGTCCCCGGGTGCTGGCAGTGGGCATCGGGTGCAACCGGAACACCCCCTTTGATGTGATCTGCGATTTTTTCACAACAACCCTGGACACTGCCGGCATCAGTGTGCATGCGGTGGCAATCCTGGCCACAACAGATGTGAAACAGGATGAGCCGGGCATTCTGGCATTGGCTGCCCATTTGAATATTCCTGTACAATTTTATGACACACCGGCGCTGGCATCGGTAAAAACCATCCAGACCCCATCCGCAATGGTTGAAAAACATTTAGGAGTAAAAAGCGTATGCGAAGCAGCAGCAATACTGGCATCCAGCAACGGCACCCTGGTCCTTCCAAAAAAGAAAAACCAGGATGTGACCATGGCTGTGGCCCTTCACCCAACCGGCTCTTTGTTGTCGGCACCGGACCAGGACATGTGAAACACATGTCCCAAAGAGCGGTACAGGTGATCACCGAGGCAGACTGCATTGCCGGATACACCACCTATATCGGGTTGATACAGACTCTGGCAGCAGACAAAAAAATTATTTCCACCGGCATGATGAAAGAGGTGGACCGGGTGGAAATGGCCATCCAGGAATCCCTTGCCGGCCGTTCCTGCGCCCTGGTCTCCGGGGGAGATCCCGGCATATATGCCATGGCCGGTCTGGTGTTTGAAATCTGCCGCAAAAAAAACATCGCAGTTTTCCGGCCCGGGAACAACATGCCAAACGACAGTACCCTGCCTTGGCTGGAACTGGAAATCGTGCCGGGGATACCGGCTCTGGCAGCCGGGGCCGCCCTTGCCGGGGCACCCCTGACCCATGATTTTGCAGCCATCTCCTTGAGTGATCTTCTGACAAAATGGGAAACCATAGAAAAGCGGTTGGCCAGCGCTGCCATGGCGGATTTTGTCATTGTGCTGTACAACCCCAAAAGCAAAAAAAGAGACTGGCAGCTTGGCCGCGCCCGGGAGTTGATTATGGAACACAGGAAAGGCAGCACGCCGGTGGCGGTTGTCACAGGGGCGATGCGGGACAACCAGACAATTGCCTTTACACGGCTGGATCAACTGGATACAGCAGATGTGGGGATGCAGACGGTTTTGTTCATCGGGTCCAGTGCATCCATACAGTACATGGATTTTATGTTCACACCCAGGGGATACACCAATAAATATGCTGTCCCTTCAGTATAAAAATCTAAAGGAAACAAAATGAAAGGATATGTACAGGTATACACAGGAAATGGTAAAGGGAAAACCACAGCCAGCATTGGCCTGGCCGTCCGTGGGGCCGGTGCCGGCCTGCAGGTGTTTGTGGGGCAGTTTCTCAAACAGGGAAATTATTCTGAAATAAAGGCGTTGTCCAGATTCGAAAATATCACGGTGGAACAATTCGGCATGGGAAAATTTGTCAAGGGCGCACCTTCCAAAAATGAAATTGCCGCTGCCAGGGCAGGGTATGCCAGGCTGTGTGAAATTCTGACAGCCAACAAACATGACCTGGTCATCGTGGATGAAGGCAATGTGGCAGTGACCTGCAATCTCATTTCAGAAGGAGAACTCCTGGATCTCATTGACCGTAAACCCGATGATATGGAGCTGGTAATTACAGGCAGGGGGGCGCTTCCCTCTGTGATGCAACGCGCAGACCTGGTTACTGAAATGCAGGATATCAAACATTATTTCCATGAGGGCGTGGCTGCCCGCAAGGGTGTTGAAAAATGAAAAAAATGCATATTGCTGTCCTGGGTACGGGATCAGATGTGGGAAAAAGTATTGTGGCTGCAGGCATCTGCAGGTATCTGGCAGACCAAGGACAGGCTGTGGCACCGTTCAAGGCCCAGAACATGTCCAATAATTCAGGCATTACCCCGGAGGGTCTGGAGATGGGAAGGGCACAGATTGTCCAGGCAGAGGCTGCCCGTACAGTACCCCATGTACAGATGAATCCCATTCTATTGAAACCTTTTGGAGATAAACAATCCCAGGTGGTCCTGAATGGAAAAGTCCATGGCAACCATACCGC
>JAWOEP010000464.1:0-4533 GCA_046482705.1 Desulfotignum sp. | reverse complement strand
GGCAGCTGTGACCCTGCTGGAACAGCTGCGGTACGGAGATGACCGCAAGGATTATTTCTGGATCAATGACGACACCCCGGTGATGATCATGCATCCCTACCGGCCGGATCTGGAGGGTAAAAACGTGGCAGAATTCACCGACCCGGCAGGCAATCCTTTGTTTTCCAAGATGGTGAAGGTCACCCGGGAGTCCGAATCCGGATTTGTGGATTACCTGTGGCAGTGGAAAGAAGAATCCGGGCATATCGTGCCCAAAATATCTTATGTCAAGGCATTTGAACCCTGGGGATGGATCATCGGCACCGGCATCTACGTGGAAGATGTCACAGCCCAGATATCTTCTGTCACCCGGAAGCTGATGCTGGCCTGTGCCGGGATCATGGGGGTGGTCCTGCTTTTGTCCGGCTATATCATCTGGGCTGCGGCAGCTTCCGGAAAAGAGAAGCTGGCAGCCATGGCCCAATCTGAACTCCGGGAAAAGCAGCTGGTCCAGGCCGACAAGATGGCATCCCTGGGCATCCTGGTAGCCGGGGTGGCCCACGAGGTGAACAATCCAGCCACCACCCTGATGCTCAACGCCCCGAACCTGAAAAAATCTTTTGAAGCCTTTATTCCGGTGCTGGATGACCACTTTACCCGGCATCCTGATGCCCGGGTCTGCAATATGGCCTACCCGGACCTGCGCAGCCGCATCCAGCTCATGCTGGCCGCCATTCTGGATTCATCCAGCCGGATCAAGCAGATCATTTCCGATCTCAAGGATTTTTCGCGACCGGCGGACAGCCGGGACCAGAAAAGCACCCGGGAGATTGACATCAACCAGGTGGTGGAAAAATCTTTGGACCTGACCCACACCGTGCTCAAAAAAGCCACTTCCCGGGTGTCGGTCATTTATGGAAAAAACCTGCCGGCGGTGTCAGGAGATTTTCAGAAACTGCAGCAGGTGGTCATCAATCTGCTGGTGAATGCTGCCCAGGCCCTTGAAAGGCCTGACCAGGCCATCACGGTCAAAACAGGGACGAACCAGCACAAAAATGTTGTTTTCATAGATATTTCCGACTCCGGCCCGGGGGTGGCGCCGGAAATACTGGAAAAAATAACCGACCCGTTTTTCACCACCCGCAGGGATGACGGCGGCACCGGTCTGGGCCTTTTTATTTCAGAAAAAATCATCTCCGATCTTCTGGGGATTCTGGAATTTTCATCTGAGCCGGGCCTGGGATTTACCGCCAGTATCCGCTTGCCCTGCAAAGAAAAATAAATTATAAAAAGAACATGGACAATACGGCAATGGATAAACCCATCCTGGTAGTGGATGATGAACCTGAAATCCTGGTGGCAGTGGACACCACACTGCGCATGGCCGGGTTTGACAACATCATCACCATCAATGATGCCAGAGACGTGATCCGGCATATGGAGCGGGAAATTCCGGGCCTGATTCTCCTGGACCTGAACATGCCCCACATCAACGGGGGACGGCTCCTCAAGATCATCCGCAAAACCTGGCCCCGGATTCCTGTTATCGTGCTCACCGGCACCATCGAAGTGGACACGGCAGTGCAGTGCATGAAAATCGGTGCCATGGATTATGTGGTCAAACCGGTGGAGGAAGAGCGGCTGGTGGCAGCCGTAAAACAGGCTCTGGCCATGGAAGAAACCGGTGAGGCCGGTAAAAAGCCGCTGCACCAGGACCTGTTCGCCCAGATCAAAAATCCGGCCGCTTTCCGGCACATCATCACCCAGGACAGGAAAATGCATTCCATTTTCCATTATGTGGAAGCCATTGCCCCATCCCTGCAGCCGGTGCTCATCTGCGGCGAGACAGGGGTGGGCAAGGAACTGATCGGCCAGTGCATCCACACCTTAAGCAGCCGCAAAGGCAGACTGGTGGTGGTGAATGTGGCCGGCCTGGACGACAATGTGTTTTCCGACACCCTGTTCGGCCATGTACCAGGGGCCTTTACCGGTGCTGACAAAGCCCGGTCCGGGCTGATAGAGGCAGCAGCCGGCGGCACCCTGTTTCTGGATGAAATCGGAGACCTGGCCATGACCTCCCAGGTCAAGCTGCTGCGCCTGCTTCAGGAAGGCGACTACCTGGCCCTGGGATCTGATAAAACCAGGCATTCCGATGCCCGGATCATCGCCTCCACCAACCAGGATCTCTGGGCCCTGGAAAACCAGGAAAAATTCCGCAGGGATCTGATCTACCGCCTGTCCACCCACACCCTGACGCTTCCGCCCCTGCGGGAAAGGCTGCTGGATCTGCCCCTGCTGCTGGACCGGTTTGTATGCCAGGCAGCAGCAGAACTGAACAAACCCATCCCGGATATTCCCAAGACCCTTATTGAACAAATGGAAACCTATCCTTTCAAGGGCAATATAAGGGAACTCAAATCCATGGTCCATGATGCCCTGTCCCGGTATGAAAAAGGCCCCATCACCGCAGACCTTTTCAAGGGGCTGGATCTGACAGGAAAAGAAGATTCTCCGGGAGACGGCACCCATGCCCTGGAAACCGGCAGCAGCCTGCCCACCCTGAAGCAGGCCTCCAATATCCTGGTGGAAAAGGCCATGGAACAGGCCGGGGGCAATCAGTCAGCTGCTGCAAGAATCCTGGGCATTTCCCAGCAGGCATTGAGCAAGCGGCTCCAGAAAATAAAAAAATAACCAGCCTCTTCCCGGCAGACCTGAAAATATCCCACAATCTGGGTTGTATTTACAACTTTTGTTGTAACAGCGTCCATATCCTTTGCCCTTCCCGGCTGTATGCGCAAAACCCATTTTTTGTACAATTTTTGTTGTAGGTCTCCTGCTTTGATCAAACCATCATTTCAGACAAATTAATCAATAAAATCATAGTATTAAATAATATTCATCCTGTGGCACGCTGATTGCTCTTATAAAAAATGAATGACTTTCAGGATGCAGGCAAAAGCATGGCACCTGCACCGCAAACCAGTTTTCAACAAGGAGCACATCATGAAAGAGGTAAAAAACATTGGATGGCGGGTCACATTTGCCGGGCTGGGCATCAACCTGGCCCTGGGTATTTTATACACCTGGAGCATTTTCAAGGAATCCATCAAAGAATCCATTGTCGCAGGAGACGGCCGGTTCGACTGGAATCTGGCCGCATTGAACGACCCATATGCTGTATGCTGCCTGGTATTTGCCTTTGCCATGATTCTGGCCGGCCGGGTCCAGGACAAAACCGGACCAAAAATGACAGCCATCATGGGGGGTGTCCTGACCGGGGCCGGCCTGATTCTCATTGCATTCTCCTCCTCCTGGATCGTCTGGATCCTGGGGTTCGGGGTCCTCATGGGTGCCGGTCTCGGGTTCGGGTATGCATCTGCCACCCCGCCGGCCATCAAATGGTTTCCCCCGGCCAAAACCGGCATGATCGCCGGCATTGTGGTGGCTGGATTCGGCCTGGCATCCGTGTATATCGCACCCCTGGGCACCTGGCTGATTTCCCGGTTCGGGCTGAGCCAGTCCATGCTCATTTTCGGGGTGGCCTTTCTGGTGGTGGTTTGTTTTCTGGCCCAGTTCCTGATCAATCCGCCGGCGGGATATGTGCACCCGGATGCCCGGGCCACGGCCACAAAACCTGCCGCACCGACCGGGATTGATTTTTCTCCTTCCGAGATGATGAAAACCGGCACCTTTTACAAACTGTGGCTCATGTTCTGCGTGGGGTCCGGAGCCGGGCTCATGATCATCGGCAGTGTGGCCGGCATGGCCAAATCCGGCATGGGGACCATGGCCTGGATCGTGGTGGCACTCATGGCGGTGGGCAACGCTTCCGGCCGGGTGGTGGCAGGGATCCTCTCCGACAGGATCGGCCGGGCCAATACCCTGTTCATCATGCTCAGTTTCCAGGCCCTGATCATATTTTCCCTTATGTTCATCGCATCAGGTCAGGTGATTCTTCTGGTGATGGCCGCCACTTTTATCGGGTTCAACTACGGCACCAACCTGTCCCTGTTCCCGTCGGCCACCAAGGATTTTTTCGGGTTGAAAAACTTCGGAGTCAACTACGGGCTGGTATTTTCCGCCTGGGGGATCGGCGGGTTTATCTTTCCCCGGGTATCCCAGATGATCGTGGCCTATACCGGGACCCCCAAAATGGCCTATATCCTGGCAGCTGCCCTGCTGTTAATCGGCGCAGTGCTGGCCCTGGTGACAAAGGCCCCGGAAACCAGAACCCAAACCCCGTTTCTGGGGGTGCCGGTACCGGTGCCCGGAAAAAACTGATACACATACCCTGGACTCCGGCTGTATCTGAGCTTTATAACCCCTTATTTTTGCTGCCCCTCATCTGGAAAAGGAGATTATTATGACCGAGTACACATTTCATGCCCCTGACGAATTTCGGAAAAACGCCTGGATAAAAACCATGGATGAATACCAGACCATGTACAAACAATCCATGGAAGATCCAGATACTTTCTGGGCAGGCATGGCAGAAAATTTTTACTGGGAAAAAAAATGGGACACTGTCAGGGAATACAATTTTCATCTGTCCAA
>JAWOEP010000422.1:0-6432 GCA_046482705.1 Desulfotignum sp. | reverse complement strand
GCTTCTGCTGCTTCAAAAAGTGCCCCTGCTTTTTCCCGGTCTTCCAGCAGCCGAAGATATGCCCCTGCCACAAAGGTATAATCATACATGGTTTTACTGCTGTTTTCCGCTTTTTGGAGCAGGTCGGCAGCCCAGGCCGTGTCATTGAGTTTTTCAACAACAACGGCGGCCAGTTTAACAAGATCGCTGTTTTCAGTGCTCTTTTTTTCAACATCCTTATAGATATTGCGGATCCATTCTTCATCCTTGAGGGTGGCGGCAACGGCATCGGTGAGTTCCATGTAATGGCTCAGACTCACACATTTTTCCAGAAGCATGGTATAGATCTCTTTTACCCATGCTTCATCTCCCAGATCATCATGAATAGAGAATGCCAGTTTGATAAAATCGTTGAAGTTTCGGGTCAGATCCTGGGCTTGTCTGTAAATTTTGGCCCCGTAATAGGTGTCCCCGGTTTTTTCAACAATTTCATGGGCCAGTGCCCGCTTGGCGGCACAGGTTACGGTCTCCTGTTCTCTGTTGATGAAATCCGCATACAATTCTTTGAACTCTTCGCGTTTTCCCAGCTGAAAGGTGATGGCATCTGTCCATTCCTTGTCATCAGTGACAATCTCCTGGATGGCCTTGGCGGTCTTAATGAAATCAGCATTGCTTTTCACTGCACCCTGTGCCTGCTTGAGCACCGCAATGGCCGCATCTTTATCTTTGAGATCCTTTGCCATGGCCAGTGCCAGATCCACCAGCTGGCTGCATGCAGGATTGGTGGCAGCGGCTGTCTGAAATATCTCAGAGGCGAATTTGGCATCTCCGGTGATTTCAAAGGCTGCCTTTCCCAGTTTCAGATAATCTGAGAATTCCGTATACAGGGATTCCGCCTTTTTGTAGATGGATTTTACAAAGGCCTTGTCATCGAGTTTTTCATTGACGGTTTCTGCAAATTTGAGCAGTTCGTTACCGGATGTAAGAGATGCCAGGGCTTTTTCATAGATCTGCCGGGCCAGCTCCTTGTCTTGGAGGTCTTTGACCGCACCTGCCGCAAGAACGTCAAAATCATCTGCTGTGGATGCTTTTTCCATGGCCTTGGTATACACGGCCCTGGCACGGTCCTTGTCTTCAAACATGTCCAGAACCGACTTGGCAAATTCCACAAAATCCTGGGTTTTGCTGCATTTTTCAAAGGCTTTTTCAACGGTTTTTTCCGCCAGATCCGGATCATTGAGATCCTTGGAAATACTTTTGCTCAATTCCAGAAAATCAGCGGTTTTGACGCATTTTGTGGCTGCGGCATTGTAAATTTCCGTGGCAGCATCCTTCTGGTTTATTTCCAGGGCAGCTGCGGCCAGGCCCAGAAAATCCTCCACAGTGGTACACAGGTTTTTGCCTGCATCCAGATGGGCGGCAGCTGCTTCTTCGTCTGCCAGGATATCCTGGCAGGCTTTGGCATAGGTTACAGCATCTTCCCATGTTTCTGCCCATTCCGCTCCCTCTTCCAGCAGCTCGGCAGCCCATTCCTTGTCAGACAGGCCGTCCACGATCTCTTTGGCCACTGCAATGTACTCTTCGGGCGCATCACATTCCTCTGCTTTTTCTTCCAGTTCTTCTTTGAGTCCCATGATTTTTCTCCTTCATTGGTGATTTGGTCAATATTGTGTGAACAGATGTTCAGGCATGCAATGCCAGTTTTATTGCTTGTTGATGATCATGCCATATCACAGAAGATATGAATGTGCAATTCTTAACCGTTTTTACTGGATATTTGCCATAAGCTTCCCTGATTTTCGATCGTTCTGAGCAGCACACTGTCCCAAGGCCCGCCCCTGGTGGTGTCCTGTGCCCGGCCCGAGGTCTGCGGGGGCCGGTTTGCATACGAACAATGAAGTGCGGCATCCCGTCCGCTGGTTGAAAACCATACCGGCATTTTTTACCAGGCCCCCTCCGACGCTGACGGTCCGTTCACAGGACACCGCCAGGGGCTCCCAAGAAGCGCATGTTGCTATAGCAAATATTCAGCGTCTTTACGGGATATTTGTGTTTGACGATTGCCTGGGTTGTGGTATGGTGAAGATACTATCTTCTTTTCTACAGCACCAAATGTGACTGCTGGCATGTTTTTTGATTATATCTTTTTTTTATGATAATTTATCAGGTGTGCCAGAATATTAAATGTGCCAGAAGATGAAACACCTGTTCACCCCTAACCATGTAAGGAGGCTGTTATGACCAGCTGGATTTGTGACCAATGCGGATACAACCTGGAGGCGGATACACCGCCGGAAAAATGCCCGAGCTGTAAAAAAGACTGCTCTTTTGTGGACAATTCCTGCTATACCCCTGATTGTGCAGGAAAACCCACTGACCCGAGAATCTCAGGCAAAAATTAAAGGAGGGCATAATGGGCAAAAAATACAGAATCAGCACCTCGTGTCCCCGGTGCGGGTGCGCCGGCACCTCCCATCTGACGGAAGAGGAGATCAAAAAAAAATATGGGGATGTGCCCAATATCGAGATGGAATGCCATGAATGCTTGATGAAGCTGGAAACAGATGTCCAGGAAGATGATGGTTCGGACAACACCTGATCCGCCTGTGCCGGCTGTCCAGTACCATGATCAGACCAGCCATGTCCGGCACAGGATTTCCCCCCATTCACTGGATTTTTCAAGGTATCCGGCGCCTTTTAAAACCTATGTCTGTCAGGGCAGAATTCCTTTGGACAAAGTTGCTGAAACCCACCAGGCTCCTGGCGGGGATAAGGGCCAGACAGACCTGGATGCCATGTTGGACCAGGTACTGGCCCGGCAGGTGCCGGATAAAGAACAGAATGAACCGATGGATCTGAAAACGGTTTCCCGGATACTGGCCCTGTCCTATGGGGTGACCCTGGCAGACAGGGCCCGGGCAATTCTGTTCCGGAGCGTGCCATCCGCCGGGGGGCTGTATCCCTGTCAACTGTATCTGTCGATACAGAAGATGCCTGGTATTGATACAGGATTGTATTATTGTGACACGGTTCAGGGATTTTTATGCAAAATCAATTCCCGGCCCCTGGACATGAGAAAAACACTGCCTGGCCGGGCGCGTGCAGGGGCATGCCTGGTTATCACAGGCATTTTTTATCATTCTGCATGGAAATACAGGGAACGCGCCTTCAGGTATCTGCTTTTGGATGCCGGCCATCTGGCTGAATCGGTGATGCTTGCAGCCAGAGCAGAAGGCATTGGTGCGCGGGGAGGGTATGATTTTGATGACCAGCAGCTGCTAAAGGGCCTGGATCTGGATGTTTCCCGGGAAGTTCCTCTTGCCTGCCTTTTTCTGGGCTCGGGTAATGCCCGGGAAGATGTGCCTGATAAACAACCGTTTCAGCCTGCCAGACCGGTGCCTGAACCATTTGCCCCTCTTCGGTATGAAATATTGGAAAAAGCGTTCAAGGCAGGATCCTTAATTGTGCAATCCCGGATGCCGGATGAAAGCGCAAAGGTTTTTCAGCACCGCCCTTCAAAGATTATACCCGTGCCGGCATCTGATTTTTGTCCCGGGGTTTCTTTTCGCAGTGCAGTTACAAACAGGCGGTCACGCCGCAATTTTATTACACATGAACTGCCCTGTTCTGTGTGGGCGGCATTTTTCAGGCAGGTTTTTTCAAGCATTTACTCAGAGCATATCCCTGAAGAGACAGGGGCGGCGGCAAAAAATTTTCTTGTGCCGGCAATGATCTGTCAGAATCTGGAAGGTCTGGCAGATGGATTGTACACTTTTTCTTGTGATGGGTCACAACTGGCATGCATGCATTCAGGCAGCCAGGCAGAGGCTTTGGCCCGGGTCTGCCTGGATCAGGCCTGGATCAGCCGGGCTGCGGTGAATTTTTTGTTTCTGGCGGATATTGGTGCAGTGGAATCAGCATTGGGATCCAGGGGATACCGGTATGTGATGATGCATGCCGGCAGGGCAGGTCAGCGTATTTACCTTGCAGCGGAAGCCTTCGGTCTTGGGTGCTGTGGTGTCGGAGCCATGTATGATAAAGAAGCAGCAGAACTTCTGGCGTTGAAAACCGGCAGTGTCCTGCTCTACGCCGTGGCGGCAGGTCCTGTGAAAAAGAAAGGAAATATGTCATGAAATGGATGCAGTTTTTTACCCCGGTAAAATCAAAAGATTACAGGGAAACCCAAGAAATGATATCAGACCATTCCCCGGAGGATATCACCATCCTGGATGTGCGCCAGCCCTCCGAGTATCAGCAGAGCCACATCCCCGGGGCTGTGCTCATACCTTTGCCCCAGCTTTCAGACCGGGTGTCTGAACTGGATCCTGAAAAACCCACCCTGGTTTACTGAGCGGTGGGCGGGCGCAGCCGGGTGGCTGCCCAGATGCTGTCAGGCAGAGGTTTCAAACAGGTGTATAATGTATCAGGGGGCATCAAGGCCTGGGAGGGCAAGACCGCTGTGGGGCCCCAGACCCTCGGCATGGACCTGTTTGACGGCACAGAATCCCCGAAGGACTTTCTCAAGGTGGCCTATTCCCTGGAACAGGGGCTGTACCGGTTCTATCTGGATATGGCTGACAAGGCCCGGACTCCTGCGGTGGTGGCATTGTTTGAGAAACTGGCTGCCATTGAGGTCAAGCACCAGGATGCTATTTTCGATGCTTATACCAGGATGGCTGATGCTGCTGTGTCACGGGAAGAGTTTGATGCCATGGTGGAAACTTCGGCAGGGGAGGGAGGATTGACCACAGATCAGTACCTGGAACTGTTTAACCCGGATCTGTCTGTGGAAAAAGAGGTGATATCCCTGGCCATGTCCATTGAAGCCCAGGCCCTGGATCTGTATCAGCGGGTGGGGGCAGGCATGAAAAACACCGATTCTGCAGCCATTGTCCATGGTATCGCAGAGGAGGAAAAACAGCATCTGGAACGGTTGGGAAAATTGATGGATACCCTGTGAACTGTGGGCAAACAGCCGGGAAAAAGAAAAAACTGGAGCGTGTCTCATGAAAAAACACCTGGTACTGGTGGGTGGCGGCCATGCACACATGGTCACACTGGAAAATATCAAAACGTTCGTAAAAAAAGGATACACCGTTACGGTCATCGGTCCGTCCATTTACCATTATTATTCGGGAATGGGCCCGGGCATGCTGGGAAAAACCTATCGGCCTGAACAGATCCGGTTTGCCACCAGGGATGTGGTGGAAAGCCAGGGCGGTCGATTTGTCCAGGACCGGGTAACCCATATTGACCCTGAAACCAGAGCCGTGTTTACCCGGTCCGGCAGCACGGTTTCCTATGATGTGGTTTCCTGCAATGCCGGGTCCCATGTGCCTATGGCCGGGGTGGGAACGGCAGGGGAAGAAAAACCGGACAATGTGTATCCTGTCAAGCCCATTGAAAAATTGATGGAGGCTTCAGAAAAACTGCAGGCACTTTTTGCAGAAAGCCAAGCCCGGGTCAATGTGGTGGGGGGCGGCCCGTCTTCTGCTGAGGTGGCGGGCAATGTGTGGCAGCTCGCCAGAAAAACCGGGGTACATATGCCGGAGATCTGCATTTATTGCGCATCCAGCTTCATGGGAAGATTTTCTGATAAAATCCGCAACCGGGTAAAAGCGGTTCTGGAAAAAAGAAAGATCCGGATCCTGGAAAACGCGCGGGTAGAAAAGGTGACCCGATCGCATATCACCCTTGCTTCCGGAAAACAGTATGACACGGATTTTACTTTTATGGCAGCAGGGGTGACACCGTCGGAAATCTTTGAAAAATCCAAACTGCCTGTGGGACCGGACAAGGGGCTGCTGGTGAACCAGTACCTGCAGAGCGTGGCAGATCCACGGATTTTCGGAGGCGGCCCGTTTTCACGCAGGTACTCTACTACGGCTGTTCCGGTACACTCGTCCACAATAAATTTCATGGCGTTACGTCTCAGCCCGAAACAGCCAGTGGCAGAATGTCTTCATGCTCCAAGGATACGGCTGCATAAACAAGTGCGGCACGAATGTCATCGGCTTGCAGACGGGGATACTCTTTAAGTATGTCATTATCGGGTATGCCTTGGGCCACCATACGCACAATCAGTTCCACCGGAATCCTGGTTCCTTGGATAACCGGCTTGCCAACCATAACCTCAGGATCCATTACAATCCGTTTCAAAAGCGTCTCGTCCATCAGGTTCTTTCCCCGAATAAATGTTCCAATTCAAATTCCCGATTCCCCTGACTTTACGTGACTTGGGGGCACGTTGCCGATAGCAGCAGGGGATTCCAATGCAATGGTTCCATCATGTTGGCACATTTCCATGCAGATTTCAATGATCCTCTTCTGGACATCGAACTCCAGGCCGGGAAATATGGGCAGGCACAGGCTCTGCTCGGCTACGCGAGAAGCGACCGGCAAGTTTGTCGGATCGGCGGAATCCAGGCCTCGGTACGTGGGGAAGCTGCTGAT
>JAWOEP010000418.1:0-8969 GCA_046482705.1 Desulfotignum sp. | reverse complement strand
CAGCTTCGGGGCATATCCGGATCTGGCGGTAACCCAGTGGGCCCGGGAGGGATACCAGCCGTATATGCGGTTGGAAGACGGGCCGCCGGTAACAGCGGACGGATTTTTCAGCGCATCATAGGACATCCAGGCAAAACCGCCCTCTCCCCACCCGGTGCCCCAGGAATTGGCAATTCTGAAAGCACCTTTTTCACCGGCATCTACCTGGCTGTTCCCGTTAATATCCACCCAGATCTCATCATTATATCCCACCACTGTCATGGCATGATAGCCTTCTGTTCCATTGACCCATGTCACACAGTTTCTGCCGGCAAATGCATCATCATCTGGTGTGGACGGGTCATCGGCAATGGGTTGCCAGTTCCAGGAATAGATGTAGGTGGGAATATTGAGCACATACCCGTTCAAAAGCATCTGCTTGACCTGTTCAATGCCGGTGTCCGTGTGGGTATCCATCACATATCCGTATTGGTCAAACCTGCGGTATAATGCATCTTCCCAGACATCCGGATTCAGATTCCATGCCCTGTAATCCCCGTCATAGGGAAAATCCGCCCAGGTGGCGGCACCGTGCTGCTGGCCGATCTCATACGCCCAGTAGTACCAGGTGCCTGAATTTGTACCCCCATTGACCATGTTATAGACCCATTTGGGACTTAGTCCTGCCCCGTCCCCGCCGTCTTTGGCATCCAGATCATGGGCCATGGCATACATATGGGTCATGGCATAATACACCCCGTTGAAGACCCCGCAGGAGTTCAAAGAACCCTGGGAGCGGATCGGGGGAAAAAATTTCAGACTGCTGTTGTCCACATGGCCGGGTAGATCCTCCAGGGGCACAGATGTTGTGGTATCAGCCGTACCTGTTGTACCGGTCATCACTTCAAGCTCCTCGCCCGGCTGGGAGACCGAATGCCGGTCCTTTCCAACAGGCTGTCTGCCCTGTTTTTCCCGCCACTGGTTGATACGTTCCAGGGCAATTTTGTTCAACTTAACTTTTTTCACCTTTTTCATGTGCTTGTTCTGCCAATCAAGTTCTTCCCGGGTCAATTCCGGCAACCCAGTCATGTATGGTTCGCGGTCCCGGGCCATGCCGTTGCTGCCGAACAGACCGACCAGCAGTACCACCATGCCGATCACCACCATGCTTTTTTCCAGCCAGTTTGTTTTCATAATTTTCTCCTGATATGCTGCTGATTTTTGTATGTAGACATTACTGTGAGCAGAATATGTGCCAGAAGAAATCAAAACGGCCGGGAATGCCTTCTGGCAAAGATTTTCAAAAAAAAAATAGATCCGGATCAAAGAGAAAAAAAACCGGCCTGGTGGTGAAATTACACCGGTCTGACGACATGTCACAAGGTGCATTGGCCTGGACAGAGACGGAAAACAAAGGCACCCATTTACAACGGTCTGATGGATACTTATTTTGTTGGAAAAAGGAGGACCTGCAATGAAAGCAGTTTGCCATATGAATTATTTTGTTTTTCTGCCCATCTGGATGTTCCTGGTTTTATCCGTATTAACTGTAACTGGACAAAAGGCTTTTGCCATGGAGGATAATGTGACATACGAAAAAGCAACCTTTGCCGGCGGGTGTTTCTGGTGCATGGAGCACCCTTTTGAAAAAATTGACGGGGTTTTATCGGTGGTATCGGGTTATACCGGCGGTCACCTGGAAAACCCCACGTATGAGGCGGTTTCTTCCGGTTCAAGCGGCCATCTGGAAGTGGTGCAGATAACCTATGACCCGGATAAGGTTTCTTATGAAACCCTGGTGAAAACTTTCTGGCAGCAGATTGACCCCACCGATAAAGGCGGCTCATTTGTGGACCGCGGGGAACAATACGGTTCTGCCATATTTTATCACAATGACCGGCAGAAAAAAGCAGCCCTTGCTGCCAAAGCTGCCCTGGAGGCATCCGGACTGTTCAATGATCCGGTTGTCACGCAGATTCGCCCCATGGAAACATTTTATCCGGCGGAAGACTACCACCAGGACTATTACAAGAAAAATCCTTTGCGCTACAAATATTACCGGGCCGGTTCCGGCAGGGACCGTTTTTTGGAAAAAAACTGGAACGATGCTGCAAAGGCCAGGCTTGCGGATAAATTGGAAAAAACCACCGGCGCTTTTGTCAAGCCTTCGGATGCGCAGCTTAAAAAAACATTGACGGAAATCCAGTACCATGTCACCCGGGAAGACGGCACTGAACCCGCCTTTTCCAATGCTTACTGGGACAATAAGGAACCGGGCATCTATGTGGATATCGTGTCAGGAGAACCGCTTTTCAGTTCCACGGACAAGTTTGATTCCGGTACGGGATGGCCCAGTTTTACCCGGCCCATAAGCGGGGTTTCTCTGATCGAGAAAACTGACAAAAAATTAATTTTCACCACCAGAACCGAGGTGCGCAGTCCTCTGGCAGACTCCCACCTGGGCCATGTTTTCACTGACGGACCGGCCCCCACAGGGCTGCGGTACTGCATCAATTCAGCTGCCCTGCGGTTTGTCCCGGCTGCAGAACTTGAAAAACAGGGGTATGCACAATTTCTGGATCTGTTTAAAACTGTGCCTTAACATTTTTACATTGACAAATTTCACTGAAATTTATAGTATAACGAGTTTTTTATACGCTTTTGAAAAGTATTGATTTAACAAGGAGAGTTTACACATGTACGCAGTGATCAGAACCGGCGGCAAACAATACAAGGTTCATGAAGACCAGACCCTGAAAGTTGAAAAACTTTCCGGCTCCGAAGGTTCACAAATTGAATTCAATGATGTTCTCATGTTTTCAGACGGAGAAAATATTACCCTGGGAAATCCCATGGTGGAAAACGCAGTGGTAAAAGCCCATGTTGTGGAACAGGGCCGGGGCAGAAAACAACTGGTTTTCAAATACAAACGCCGCAAAGGATATAGAAAGATGCAGGGCCACAGACAACTATATACTGAAATCAAAATCGAGTCTATTTCAGCCTAAAGGAGATAAACACATGTCACATAAAAAAGCAGCAGGCAGTTCAAAGAACGGCCGGGATTCAAACGCCCAGCGCCGCGGCGTTAAAAGATTCGGCGGAGAAGCAGTGGTGGCAGGCAATATCATTGTCAGACAGGTGGGCACCAGAATCCATCCGGGTAACAATGTGGGCATGGGCAGAGACTACACCCTGTTCGCAAAAATCGACGGCGTGGTGACATTTGAAAGACAGGGCCGGGACCGTAAAAAAGTCAGTGTTTATGCCGCGTGAAATTTGTAGATGAAGCAGTTATTACCATCAGGTCCGGTGATGGTGGACCGGGATGCACCTCTTTCCGCAGAGAACGCTTCATTGAGCGGGGCGGACCTGATGGTGGAGACGGGGGGGATGGCGGACATGTCATACTGAGGGCAGATCCGGGCAAACGCACCCTGTATGACTTTCGCCGACAAAAAATGCGCCGTGCCAAGAACGGAGCCCCGGGAATGGGCAAGCAGAAACACGGCAAAAACGGCAGCCACTGCTATATCGATCTTCCCCCCGGAACCCTGGTGACCCGGAAAGATACAAATGAGATCATTGCGGATCTCACTGATCCCGGCGAAGAAATCATCATTGCCCGTGGCGGAAAGGGCGGCCGGGGCAATAAACGGTTTGCCACTTCCACCAACCGGGCCCCCCGGTATTCCCAACCGGGCCTTCCCGGTATTGAACTCGCACTGAAGCTGGAACTGAAACTTCTGGCAGATGTAGGTATTGTGGGGCTGCCCAATGCAGGCAAATCCACTTTAATTTCCGCCATGTCCGGGGCCCGACCCAAAATTGCCGACTATCCGTTCACCACCCTTACCCCAACTTTGGGCATGGTGGAGCCACCATTTGGAGAACCCTTTGCCGTGGCTGATATTCCCGGACTTATTGAAGGGGCCCACCAGGGAACCGGCTTGGGAATCAAATTTCTCAAGCATATTGAACGTACCGGCATATTGATCCATCTCATTGACGCCGGGACTATAGATCCTGAATCCCCCCTTGCCGCTTTTACCATGATCAACCGGGAACTGGCCCTTTACAGCAGTTCTCTTGCCGAAAAATCCCAGATCGTCGTGCTCAACAAAACAGATCTTACCGGTACTGAGCACCGGATGGACAGTTTTCGAAAAGCACTGCCACACCTTGAAATCCATACAGTTTCAGCGATCACCGGCAAAGGGATTGACATACTTGTAAAAGTGCTTTCATCCAGACTCCAAAAAAGGTAATCTCATGGATGCCGGGCTTTTTGGGGGAACATTCAACCCGATTCACAATGGCCATATCCGGGTTGCCAGTCATGTGAAGCAGCAGTATAATCTTTCTAAAATATTTTTTTTTCCTTCTGCCTCACCCCCGCACAAAACCAACACCAACCTGGCACCGGCCCGGGACAGGTACGCCATGGTGGAACAAAGCCTGGCAGGCATGGACGGGTTTTATGCATCTGATATTGAACTGTCCCGAACAGGTCCCTCCTATACCATAGATACCATCCATGCATTTGAGAAACAATATGGACCAGGTGTCCGGTTTTTTTTGCTGATGGGATCAGATGCATTTTTCGACACCCCTTCCTGGAAAAAATACAAATCCATATATCTGGCCATCTCCATTATTGTGATGCCCAGAGGCGCAAATGGACAAAGCCGGGCCATTGCATCCTTTCTTGACGAACACATATCAAAAGGATACACATGGAACAAAGAAAAAAAACAATTCACCCATGACAGGCTGCAGCCCATATATATCTGTCATGTACCCAAAATTGATATTTCATCCACCATGATACGCAACCGGGTGAAAAAAAATATTTCCATAAAAGGACTTGTCCCCTCCCCGGTGGAGGAGATTATCAGCAAAAGGAATTTATATTTATGACAGTGCTTTCCGAAGAATTCAGGCCCTATCTGTCCTCTGTTTTCAACCGAAAACCCCAATCCGTTACCGCCATTGAGGTGAAAGCGTATACCTCATACACCGATGTACTGGTCATTGTGGAAGCCGGTTCCCACCGCCAGGTCACTGCTATTGCCGAACACATCATCACCCGGTTGAAGGCTGATAAAATCACGGCTCTGGGAACAGAAGGCGTTAAGGAAGGAGAATGGGCTTTGCTGGATTATGGAAATATCATCATCCATGTTTTTGAAACCAGGGCCAAAACATTTTACGACCTTGAAGGTCTGTGGGGTGATGCCCCGCGCATCGATCTGTCTGAATTTGCATCACCCGGCCAGATTTCCTGATAACCCTGCAGATGAAAAATTTAGCTTTTAGCTTTTAGCTGTTAGCTTTTAGCTGAGTACTGATGGCTTTCATATATAAATTTTTGACAAAGGATATTATCAAAAACTGATTATGGAACAGATAAAAGATTATATCACCGGAAAAGATATCAACAATGTCGGCCCGGAAGTGAGCCGACAGAACTTTGAAAAATTTCTGGTGGAGACCAAAGGCTACAAAAAAAAGGAAATCCTGGTGGATGTACCCCTGACTGTCCAGTTCAAGGGGACCGATTATCATTCTTTCATCGACCTTGTTGTGTGTGTGGAAAAACAACCGGTCATGGCGGTCACCTGCGTGGCCGGTTCCATCGGTTCCTATGAACGGGAAATCCTGGCAGGGGCAAGGCTTTTGCAGGATGACTTCCAGATTCCTTTTGCCGTATCCACTGACGGGAAAAATGCCGTTATCATGGACACCCTTTCCGGCCGGACCGTGGGCAAAACATTGTCTGATATCTTCTCCCGGGAAGAAATCATAAAAATGCTGTCGAATCTTACCTTTTTGCCTTTTGACAAAACAAAAAAGGAACGGGAAATGATCATTTACCGTTCCTTTAATTTGGAAAAGATTAACAGATAAAATACAGCTTTATGCTCTGGGCACTTCCTTGCTGCAATGTTTGCAAAGGGTGGCCCGTTTTTTGATTATTTCCGCACAATAGGGACATTCTCTGGTAAAATGGCGTTCATGAAGCTGTTCAACCGCAGCCTGCACCCCTTCAACCAGTACTGGCGTGGGAAATTTGTGGTTTACCAGATGCTCAATGGCTTCCACTTCCCCCAGTTCTCCCACCATTTCAGCTGCCTTGAGCCGGGCCCTGCCGGGTATGGCCGGATCCAGAAGGATTTTTAAAATCTCGTCCCAGTCTCTGGCAATATAATAATCGGTGAGAATGGAAAAGGTTTTTTTGGTCAACTCTTTTTTTGCTTCCTGCTCAATAAGGGCGGCATCATCCAGTTTGCCGCCGGTGGCTCCCACAGGGCTGAACACAGGCATGTATTCAAAATTGTGCTGTCCCGGTTCGTTGATACACCGGTAGGAGGCAGGCGCTTCCATGGTTTCCTGCAGATGCTCCCATCCACCTTTATAGGACGGGCAGTCATCGTTGAAACAGACAAACAGGTACGGGGTGCCCCACCCCAGCCCGTCTGAAAAATTGATGGGCGGCACTTCCCACAGGGTCATTTCCCGGGTACAGTGGGGGCAGGCCGGTTTGTCCATCTTGATGTATCGTTCAAGTAGTTCTTCTTTGGTTTCAAATGCCATTATTCTTATCTCCTTTGGTAGTCTGACGGCTTCAGTCAAAGAAAATAAGCAGCCACCCCTTTTTGTCAATCAGGCAGGTGCAATAACTGCCAGTACATCATCTTTTGCCACTGAATCACCTGTATCAAAATAAATGGCTGTGACAACCCCTCCCACAGGTGCGGGCAGGGCATTTTCCATTTTCATGGCCTCGATGACCACAACGGTTTCGCCTTCATCCACTGCGTCCCCCACCTTTTTTTCATGTTTTATCACCATGCCGGGCATGGGCGCCTTTATGGGAGTGCCTTCAGTGTCGGCAGCCGGTGGAGCAGGAGCAGGTTTGACCTCAGGAGCAGGCTCTGCCGGCTGTGCCGGTGCAGCAGGGGCTGCTGATTTTTGGGCCCCGGCAACAGGCCCGGGCTGTGCCGAAGATCCAGAGGTGCTGCCCTCTTCTTCCACCCCCACTTCAAAAGCATCTCCTTCCACAAACACCTTGAAAATCCGGGTATTCTCTGTTTTTTCAAAGGCGGGCTTTTCCACCAGTTCCCCGGCTTTGGCTTTTTTGATCAAGGCATCCTGTTTTTTGACATCTTCCAGGGTGACGGGTTTAAGGCTGTTCGGTACCGGTTCCAATCCGTATTTCTGCTTGAGAAATTTTTTGCCTGTCACAGGAAACAACGCATACAGCAACAGGTCTTCATCATCTCTGGCAAGATCTCCTATTTCTGCACGGGCTTTTTCCAGCTCCGGTTCCAGCACCTGGGCCGGACGGCAGGAAATGGGTTCTTCTCCTCTGGGATAGCCTTTCAATGCTTTTTTCTGGACCTCCGGATCTATGGGCACGGAGGTTTTGCCGTACAGCCCGTAACACAGATCTTTCACCTGGCCGGAAACCATCTTGTACCGCTCATCTTCAGTATCAAACAGCACATTGTTCACGGTCTGGGTGCCCACAATCTGGCTGGTGGGCGTAACCAGGGGCACCTGGCCCAGCTCCTTTCTCACCCGGGGCAGTTCCCTGTATACCTGGTCGATCTTGTCCAGAGAGTCCATCTCCCGCAGCTGGTTCACCAGGTTGGAAAGCATACCGCCCGGGGTCTGGTGCAGCAGCACATTGATGTCAATGAGAGACACTTTTGTGTCATCCAGAAGATGCTTGTACTTGGGCATGACCTCTTTTTCCAGAATTTCATTGATATCTGCCAGGGCCTTGATATCAAATCCCGTGTCCCTGCTGGTGCCCAGAAGGGTCATGACCAGGGGCTCCAGAGCAGCATGGGAGGTTCTGTAGGCGTAGGGGGTTACACAGGTGTCAATGATGTCCACCCCGGCTTCCACCGCCTTGAGATGGGTCATGGCGGACATCCCGGACGTAAAATGGCTGTGCAGGTGAATCAAGGGCTTCACATTGTCTTTCAGGGCCTTGACCAGTGCAAAGGCATCATAGGGGGCCATCAGGCCTGCCATATCCTTGACACAGATACTGTCCGCGCCCATATCTTCCAGCTCTTTGGCCTTTTTGATGTAATAATCCAGGTTGTAGACCTCTCCCCCCAGACGGGGTTCGGTAAGGGTATAGCAGATACAGCCCTGGAAGTGGGCACCGCATTCTTTGATCACCGGCACCACGGTTTCAAAATTTCTGTAATCATTGAGGCCATCAAAAGTACGAAATATTTCCAGACCGTTGTCCACGGTTTTTTTCACAAACAGCTTGGCCACATCATCAGCATAGTTTCGGTATCCCACCAGGTTCTGGCCCCGGAGCAGCATGGAAAAAGGGGTTTTTTTAAAATAGCGTTTCAATGTCCGCAGCCGCTGCCAGGGATCTTCTCCAAGGAACCTGTGCATGGTATCAAAGGTGGCCCCTCCCCATACCTCCACTGCCCAGAAACCGATCTCATCCATGCGCTCGGCAACGGGAATCATATCTTCTGTTCTGCCCCTTGTGGCAAACAGGGACTGATGCCCGTCCCGCAGGGAAATATCCTCCACTTTCAGAGGATTTTCAGCTGCCGGCCTGTCTTGGTCATAATTCATCTGTGTCATTGTCACCTGGGTGTGTTCTGTCATCGCTGTTTCTCCTGATAATATATTGTCATCAGCCCAAAAGCCTTTATTCAGCCTTCAGTCGTCAACCGTCAACCGTTAGTGTTAAGCGTTAAGCCGTCAGTATTGAAATTTTCTAAAGTATCATATCAACACATCATTTAATACTGATTACTCACGGCTAACGGCTGAAAGCTGACAGCTTTTATCTAAACATCCGCAGCTGCATCATGGTATTGGCCTGCATCAGAGACTGACGTCCGGTCATGCCCCAGATGTTGGGACCCGGTCCGGAAAATCCTGGACCCACAAATGATCTCCTCCAGCCGCTCAGCCACATCGAGGTAATCCAGGCGCTCGCC
>JAWOEP010000380.1:0-6188 GCA_046482705.1 Desulfotignum sp. | reverse complement strand
CCGGACAGAATAATGGCGTCAATATCCCAGTCATTTTCCCATAACCGGTTCAGGTCTGCGGCAATGGCTGTTGCGGCATGGGTATAAATCCGTTTTTTCAGATTGCTGATATTGTATTCTTTGCCCCGGATTTTGATCATGCCGGATTCCATGAATTTGAAAATCCGGTAAAGTTCGATACTGATATTGCTTTCCTGGCGCAGCTTGTTGGCCACGGCGGAAAAGCATTTGGAAATCCCTGTTTCCATGGTGGAAGATCCGCGTTCAATGTACTGGAGATGGTCGAAAATGGAAAAATCGGTGGTTTTGAATCCAATATCCACCACTCCGAGTTTCTGGACCGCAAGTGCCTTGTTTTTGATCTTGCCGTATTCGTCAAAAATCAGGTTGAAAATAGAGCCTATGGGCTGGGGGATCACATGGATTTTGTCAATGTGTATGCGGCGGGAAACATCTGCACCGTTCTGGTTGTGATAGGTGATTTCATGGACCCCCTGGATCATCTCCTTCAACCGTTTGGAATCACGGCGCAGATATCCTACCGGCAGTCCGGTGACCACATTCACGGGACCGGTGGTGTCGGTACAGATGCCTGCAGCGGCAATGGCAAGAATCTTGACATAATTTTCCACCATTTTTTCCTGGTCCAGGGTGAATTCCGGGATATTGGACTGCTGTTCTGCATAAGATCCGAGAAAATAGGTTTTGTCTTCAAGGGTGATATGCAGATTTTCCGTTGAGGAGGTGTTTCCCAGCGAGGATTGAAACTGGATTTCAGCAGCATCTCCCATAAGGGATTTAAAAATTACTGTATTTTTTCCGTTATAGGCTTTTGTAAATCCAAACCCGACATCGATGCCCAGTATTTCCATGAAAATTTTCTCCTCCGGGGTTTATACCATTTGTCCAGTAAATACCATTATGAAACAAAGATAGTCAAGGGCTAATGAAAGTACGTCAGAACAGGTTTCTTGCACTATCCGCTTAAATCAGATATAAGGTTTGTGCTAAATTTTTTAAGGGAAACAAAGTGCATGGAACGTGACCGGATATTTGCCAGAAAACAACGCCGGATCAAACCTTTTGTCTTCAACCGGGAGGTGGCAAACGTATTTGATGACATGCTGGTGCGCTCGGTTCCCCTTTACAGGGAAAGCATATACCGCCAGTCCAGGCTGGCCCGCCGTTTTTATCAGGCAGGCACCCGCATGTATGACCTGGGCTGCTCCCACGGCAACCTGGGGCAGCTGATCTGTGCGCAGCTCCAGCACCAAGACTTTACCCTGGTGGGAGTGGACATTTCCTGGCCCATGCTGGAAAAGTATCAGCAGCGCCTGTCACGGTCCAAGGCCGGGGGAAAAATTGATCTGGTCTGCGGATCCATGGAAGATATCAAAATTGAGAATGCCTCGGTGGTGGTGGTGAATCTTACCCTGCAGTTTCTGGATGCAGCACACCGGGATGATCTTGTCTGCCGGATATTTTCAGGACTGCTGCCCGGCGGTATCCTGCTGCTCATGGAGAAAACCGTTCATCCTGATACATTCGGCAATGCCCTTGAACAGACGTTTTACCGGCAGTTCAAGCAAGAAAACGGTTATTCAGATCTGGAAATCAGCCAGAAACGCGATGCCCTGGAAAAGGTACTGGTTCCCGATACCCTGGAAACCCACTTCCAGCGCCTGAAAAAGGCAGGTTTTTCTTTTGTGGATGTCTGGCTGAAATGGTTTAATTTCAGTGCCATAGTGGCAGTGAAAGCCCCCTGCGACCAGGTTTTTTTAGACAAAAAATAAAAAATTCTGATAAAATACAGCAGATTGTGTATGGAAACCTTTTTATCACAATACAGACAATTTTTGCCGGATGCAAATTTTAGAGCACTAACTGATCTGGTCCGGGAAAAACAGCAGCTTCTGGATCACCCCACCGGCAATTTTCTGCGCTATAAAAATATCGTCAGCCAGATTCCTGATTTTGTACCGTCCCTGAAAGATGTTGCCGCTCCGGCTGTCAGGGCAGGCACGGCAGCAGATATTTCCCAAAAAGACAGGCAGTTTCTCAAAGCAAGGCTTTTGCAGCTGGCCCCCTGGCGCAAAGGACCCTTTGACCTGTTTGGCATCCATGTGGATGCTGAATGGCGCTCAGACATGAAATGGGACCGTGTGGCCCCACATCTGCCGGATCTGACAGGCATGCGGATTATGGATATCGGGTCCAGCAACGGGTATTACATGTTCCGTATGGCAGCCCGAAAACCCTTGTTTGTCCTTGGACTGGAACCCCAGAGTGCGTTTTATTGCCAGTACCTGGCTGTACAGAAGTTTGTGGACCGGAAAAACGTTTTCTGTCTGCCGGCGGCCCATGAACAGCTGCCCCGGATGGATGCCTGTTTTGACATGGTATTTTGTATGGGTATTCTCTATCACCGCAAATCTCCGGTGGATATGCTCAAAGATATTCACAAAACCCTGGTGCCTTCCGGGTATATCGTTCTGGAGAACCTGGTGCTGGAGGGACGGAAAAACCTGTGCCTGTTTCCCGCAAACCGGTATGCCAAAATGCGCAATGTATATTTTATTCCCGATCTTCTGGCCATGGAATCCTGGCTTTTGCGGGCCGGGTTTCAGGATGTCCGCTGTGTGGATGTCACGCCTACGACAGCTGCGGAACAGCGCAAAACCGACTGGATCAACACCGAGTCTCTGGAGGATTTTCTGGACCCCCATGATCCGCAAAAAACCATTGAAGGATACCCGGGGCCTGTGCGGGCGGTTTTCATGGCCAGGGCATGACAGGTTGGCCGGGATTTTTGTTTGACAGACAAAGGCATTCTCTGTATTATATCACGATTGTGTGTAATAAAAATATGCTGCATGACAATCATGTGCAAAACCGATGTTAACTGCTTTATGACGAGGATATGAAAATGGATGA
This sequence comes from Desulfotignum sp., assembly GCA_046482705.1. Lineage (GTDB taxonomy): Bacteria > Desulfobacterota > Desulfobacteria > Desulfobacterales > Desulfobacteraceae > Desulfotignum. Next base: position 3,254 of record JAWOEP010000380.1, on the reverse strand, counting down.
CGAAGGTGGTAGTCCTCACTTATCGATGTCTGTAATTTTTGGTGAAAAAAAATATTTTCATGAAATCCCGCTGTTAACGACAGGTTTGGAAAACACGGCATCCCGGTGTAAAACCCACATGCCCTGATTTTACCCTGAAGGCCAACACCTCCGGCCTGCCTGTCCTTTTGGCGGGCCATAAAATAAGGAGGCAGGGCCGTGAACGATTCCCTCAAATTGCCGGATAATCTTTTTGTGCCCGGACAGGGTGGCGCACCCGACCACATCAATGAACAGGTGCTTGCCGAACTGTGTGAAACAGAACATCCTGCTGATTTTGCAGCCCGGTTGTCTGAAATTGACGATATGGAGCTGCTGGTGTCGGTGTTTTCACGGATGACACCGGCCTGCTGTGCTGATGTCCTGGTGCATATGGACTATGATGACCAGCGGGAGATTGCCAGAGAGCTTTCCAATGACGTACTGGCACTGGTAATCACCAGGATGTCCTCTGATGACAGGGTGGACCTGCTGCAGTCCATGCCTGAGGAGAGCAGCGAGATTCTCCTGCGCCTGCTGGCCAAAACTGAAAGAGAGGATATCCGCAGGCTCAGTTCCTATGAAGAGGATACAGCCGGGGCGTTGATGACCAGCGAATATGCCACACTTTCACCTGATCTCACCGCCCGCCAGGCCATTGACAAGCTGCGTCTGGAAGCCCCTGACAAGGAAACCATTTATTATTCTTATGTCATTGATTCAAAGCGGCGGCTGCTGGGGCTGGTGTCCCTGCGGGAGCTTATCCTGGCCAGGCCCACCGTGAAAATTTCAAAAATCATGCGCCGTGATCCTGTTCATGCCAATGTCCATGACGACCAGGAAGCAGTGGCCCGGCAGATGGCCAAATACGACCTTCTGGCCATGCCGGTCACCAACGGCAATGATGCCCTTGTGGGGATTATCACCTTTGATGATGTCCATGATGTTATTGAAGAAGAGGCCACTGAAGACTTTCACCGAATGGGTTCCATCAGCTCAGGGGCAGGGCCTGAAGACCTGGTGGATATCGGACTGCGGGATGCCAGCCCCTGGCTGTTGATTCAAAAACGGCTGCCCTGGCTTCTGGCCCTGGTATTCATGAATATTTTTTCCGGGGCAGGTATTGCCTATTATGAAGACACGATTCAGGCAACAGTGGCCCTGGTTTTCTTTCTTCCCCTGCTCATCGGCAGCGGCGGCAATGCCGGGGCCCAGTCCGCCACCCTGATGGTGCGGGCCCTGGCCATCGGGGATGTCATGATGAAAGACTGGTTCCGCCTGGTGGGAAAAGAAATTACCATTGCCTTGTGTATAGGTTTGTGTATGGGAATTGCCGTGTCCTTTATCGGTATTTTCCGGGGGGGTATGGATGTGGCTGTGATCGTGGCCCTGGCCATGGTATGCGTGGTGGTGTTCGGCAGCCTTCTGGGCATGTCCCTGCCGTTTCTGCTCATCCGTTTAAAACTGGATCCTGCAACTGCCAGTGCGCCTCTTGTAACGTCTGTGGCTGATGTCGGCGGGGTCATGATCTATTTCGGTATTGCCACCTGGTACCTGAAATCCTATGCCATGGTGTGAAACCGCCACAGCAGCATTTTATATAAAAGCCGGCAACCGACCGCAGGCAGTTTTCCGCTTCCAGTGACAATTGCCCATGTTTCCTGCTGGTTGCATCCGGCTGCCAGCTAAAAAGCTAACAGCTAAAAGCTAACAGCTAACAGCTAAAAGCTAACAGCTGACAGCTAAAAGCTAAAAGCTAACAGCTAAAAGCTGACAACTAACCAGAAGGCCCTGAAAGCGTAATAGGCCCGTAGTACCCGGTGGTCTCCTCACCGGTGTCGTCGGTATCGGTCATGATGCCGACACCGATGATTTCAGGCGGGGTCCGGCCGAAAGCTTTTTTGTAGTCTTCCACAATGTTCCGTTCCTGGCTTATCCATTTTCCGGCATCAGCATTACCACTTTTTACAACAACCATCATGGATTCTGAAACATAGGGATTGGGCAGGATGGTATTTGCGGATGCCTTGGTGGCCCATATGTAATTTATGGCTGTACCGGGCACCTCTTTTTTGGAAAAAAGCGCAGCACTTTTGTGCCGTGTCCGCTCCCAAAAGCTTGCAGTATCCGGATCAAAGGCAAATGCCACATAAATACGGGCAGCATAATCATCGCCTTTTTTGGATGTCACATCTGCTTTTTTCAGCACATGATCAATTTTCCAGCGCCATTTTATCACAGGATATGCTGTGGGATCCACCTGCAAAGAACAGATCATGCCGGAAGCTGCATTCTTGCTGAGGGCCTTGATAACGGTTCTGCCATTGTCTTTTATCAGGCTATATTCGGTATGGCGGTCAATGTTGTCAAAGGTCATGGGCTCCCAGGCATCCGGCAGGTTTTCACCGGGCGCCAGTTGGGAAAAATCGCCTATGACCAGTTGATCCGTGTATGCATTACCAGTGGCAATGCACAGAAAAAAAAATATCCCCAGGACCAGAATAAATCGCATTATACAGCTTTTTCCAAGGCATGCCACGGTTCTTTGTGCAGTTTCAGACCCGATCAGGTTCAAGGCCGTGGTTTCATCGGTTCTGCAGGTTTTGGATACGTTTTTAAATGTGATAATGTCCTTTTTCCCCTTGCAGTTTTGATGGATAATCAAACCAATTATATCCACGCAGACCAGGTTGGTCAAGAAATAACACCTTGCCGTTCAGGCCATGACAAAAAAAATATCCGCACATTTTGTGTTTGACAAGATTCCTTGCAGAGTAGAAACTGGGCCGGGACAAAGCAATGACCATGACACATTTACAGACACCAAAAACAACACCTCAGCAGCCTGCCGGCGGTAACACACACCCGGTGGTGCCGGTGGTGTGTCTGTGTGTGGCAGAGGTGGCCGGCATGCTGGGGGTGTTTGCCTTTCCTGCGCTGCTGCCCCATTTCATGCAGATCTGGGAGTTGTCCGGCAACCAGGCCGGGTGGATCAACGGGATCTATTTTATCGGATACACAGCGGCGGTGCCGCTGCTCACCAGCCTTACTGACCGGATGGATGCCCGGCGGATCTACCTGGCCGGCTGCATCATCGGCATTGTGTCCAATCTGGGGTTTGCCTGGCTGGCCGGCGGGTTCTGGTCTGCACTCATCTTCCGTGCCCTGTGCGGCATTTCCCTGGCCGGTACCTTCGTACCCGGGCTCAAGGCCCTCATGGACCGGCTGGTCCCGTC
>JAWOEP010000300.1:0-3318 GCA_046482705.1 Desulfotignum sp. | reverse complement strand
CAAAAACAGATCCAATAAGGCATAAAAGGAGATAAATACACATGGCACAATCCTTGGCTAAAGAATTTACTAAAGGACTATGGGCTGAAATACCTCCTTTCCGCCTGGTGCTGGGGCTATGTCCGGTGCTGGCGGTGACCAAAACCGTTGAAAACGGTATCGGCATGGGGCTTGCCACCACCTTTGTTCTGGTATGCTCCAATCTTTTGGTATCCCTGTTGCGGAACACGATCCCCCCCAAAGTCAGGATCGCCTGCTATATTGTCATCATTGCCACCTTTGTGACCATCGTGGAACTGGTCATGCAGGCCTTTACCTATCCTTTGTTTTTGAAGCTGGGTATCTTTATCCCGCTGATCGTGGTCAATTGTATCGTGCTGGGCCGTGCCGAAGCCTTTGCCAGTAAAAACACACCAGTGCTGTCTGTTGCAGACGGGCTCGGTATAGGCATCGGGTTCACGCTTTCCCTGGCATCTCTTGGTGCTGTGCGGGAACTGATAGGGTCCGGAACCATTACCATCTGGGATGGAAATCCAGTATTTGCCATGCCGGAGTGGTTCCATCCCCTCTCCTTTATGGTGGAGGCACCGGGTGCATTTGTGGCTTTAGGGCTGATGCTGGCGGGCATGAACCTGATCGGTAAGAAATAAGGAGCGCATCAATGGAATTTTTTGAACTTGCCATCGGCAGTATTTTCATCAACAATATCATTTTGGCCCAGTTTCTGGGGATATGTCCCTTTATCGGTACCTCCAAAAAAATGGAAACCGCAGTGGGCATGTCCATGGCAGTTGTATTTGTCATGGTAATGGCCGGCATGATAACCTGGTCAGTGGATACGTTCCTGCTCAAAACCTTGAATGTGGAATATTTGCGCACCCTGTCATTCATTCTGGTCATCGCTTCTCTGGTGCAGTTTGTGGAAATGTTTTTGAAAAAAAGTATCCCGGGCCTGTATGCCGGCCTGGGCATTTTTCTGCCCCTGATCACTACCAACTGCGCTGTCATGGGTACCTGTCTGCTGAATATCGGCAATGAATATGACTTCACCAAAGCCCTTGTGTCTGCATTTTCCTATGCCCTCGGGTTCGGGCTTGCGTTGATTCTTTTTGCCGGGGTCAGAGAGCGGGTCAATCTGGGCCGTGTTCCCAAACCGCTGCAGGACACTTCCATCGGGCTTGTCACTGCCGGCATCATTGCCTTGACTTTTACCTCTTTCAGGGGAATGGTATAAAACCATCAGGGGGACCATATACTTCAGGCAAAAACCAGCATGAGGATGCTTGCAGCAATCCTTGTGGCAGCGGGAATTATCCTGGGTGCAGGCGGATTCTGGGTATGGAAAAAGCTGCACACACCCTGTTCAACAGATGGCAGGCAGGTGGTGTTCACCATCCATCCAGGCCAGAACCTGAAGCAGATTGCAGCATCCCTTGAATCCCGGGGCCTGATATCAGATGCGCTGTTGTTCACCCTGTATGCCAGATATAAAAAAGCAGGCACCCGTCTTCCGGCCGGAGAATACCTTCTGCCGGCCAACCTGACCCAGATCCAGATATTGCATACGCTGCTGGAAGGAAAAGTCAGACTGTACCGGCTCACGGTTCCGGAAGGCCTGAACATGGAGGAAACTGCAGCCCTTGTTGCAACAGCCGGATTCTGTGACAAAAAAACCTTTCTTGCCCTGTGCACTGACCCGGCATTTATCGCTCATCTAAATGTTCCATCCCACACCCTGGAAGGATTCCTGTTTCCGGACACCTATTTTTTCCCCAGATCCGCTGCCTGCCGCCAGGTTATCAAAAAAATGGTGGATACATTTTTTTCTGTATTCATACCCCGATGGCAGGTACGCGCAGAAACCATGGGACTTACCCTCCAGGAGATCGTCACCCTGGCATCCATGATTGAAAAAGAAGCCGGCGTGGCAGAGGAACGCCCCCTTATCGCCTCGGTATTCCACAACCGCCTGAAAAAAAAGATGCGGCTGGAAAGTGACCCCACGGTAATTTACGGGGATCCGGAGTTTGAGGGACGGATCAGAACCAGACACCTGCGCAGAAAAACCGAATACAACACCTACCAGATGCACGGACTTCCCAAAGGCCCTATTGCCAGTCCCGGTGCAAAGGCCCTTGAGGCCGCGTTATTCCCTGCCCAAAGCGATTATCTTTTTTTTGTGTCCAAAAATGACAAAACCCATTATTTTTCAAGAAACCTGGCAGAGCATAACCGGGCCGTGCGAAAATACCAGTTGAACAAGTAAGCCAACAGGACTGGTCATTATCAGCTCAATCATCAAATTGGCGCAGATACACAATCACAGCCCCTGATCTGGATTTTTTTTTGCGTTCCCAGGCAAATCCCAGCACAATATCCTGGGTCTTGAGTTTTGCAAGCAGATCTTCGATCATATCCGGCAATACCGGGCCCAGATCGGAATGCAGCCCTTTGCCCACAATAATGCGCACTGTAAAATACCCCTGGTGTTTGCAGGAAATCAAAAATGATCTGGCCTTGAGTTCCGCACCCAGGGCGGTGAAACCATGCAGGTCCAGATCGGTTTCCGGCGGGGGATACCGCTTGATCCGCTTGTGAAACGGCATGGGTTCGGGTGATGACCGGGCAATTTTATCCGGCCGGGACAAAAAGGCTTCCAAAAGGGCGGGAAAATTTTCCGGTTCAGATATTTGTGCATCAGTGGTAGAAAAGTCTTTGTCCACTATGGGCAGGCCGTGGCGGTTCAACTGCCGGGAACAGGTGTCCCGGCAGTCTGATTCCGGAGGTTTTTTTCTGGTAAACGCCCGCAAAAAATCTTCATCCGACCGTAACCTGGGGGGCCTGTTTTTTTTTCTTCTTGCCATAGCTGGTCAGGATTCTACCCCAAACACCCATGTTTTTCAAGGACAACCCTTATGTTCTGTATTTGACTTTACCCCCCCTTCCTGCTATTGTCTGATTCATGAAAATTGGCAGCATTGTTGAAACCTTCGTCATTTGCTCCTCGGCCTCCGAACGCAGGTCGGCGATTTCTCGCCAATGGTCCTCGTGAAGTTGCTGAAACTGCTGCAAAGCCTGGGTCGCAGCACCCCACTCCTGGTTTTCCGCGTAGGTCGCCGCGCGCTCCCGCAGGCTTTCCAGACGGGCATGCAACTTGGGACGATTGACTCGCCACGCCCCCGGATTCATGGCCTCGAGTGTTTTTTGCTGGAGTTTGCGCACCCGCGCATACTCGCGCAGATCAGCATATTGCCTGCGCAGCGAGTTCAGGATGGCGATAGCCTCGGTCACATCGTTTTTAGCCTGCTTGTAGTCGAA
>JAWOEP010000341.1:0-21947 GCA_046482705.1 Desulfotignum sp. | reverse complement strand
TATTGACAGGAATCCAGCCACTGATCCAGACGGCCGGCATGTTCCCACAAATAAGCCCCCTGATCGTTTCGCCGCCGCTGCTGGACGCGGTTATGAAACAATGGAATCAAAGCGGTGTGGACGATTCCCTTCACGGTCATTTGACCCAGGATCCGGGCATTTTTGATGAACACATTTCTGGTCCATGACATGGGATGGAGACATTCCGGATCGTTGGGATACTCATAATAGCCAGGGCAAGGCAAAAACGCAATACAGATCTGTTTGTAAATGAAAGGGGGTGTGTCGCCGGGCAGGTCAGAGGTTATGTTGAAAATCCTGTGCCCTTTGTGTTCAATTGGCACCGGCGTATCAAAGCCGGTGGCGGCCATATCTCCCCTGGGAAACTGCAGTCTGGTGAGCCAGGCTGCCTCCCGGGCCAGATCGGTTATATTGTCGGCACTGGTGGCAAATTTTAGCACAAGACAGGCGCTGGCGGATGTTTTGATGATCAGGCTTCGGCCCTGCCATCTGGTTTGTTTCAACGCCGCCGCAGACTCGGGCAGAAGCCCGTTCAGATCTACCGGCAGAACAGACAGGGTATCAATGACCGAAGGGTCGGTTGCCGCCGGTTTCCAGGGCAGCTCTCCCAGGGCCTGGTTCACCGCCCGCAGGCGTTTTCCATGAGATGTATACAGGATATCGTTGAGTTCCAGGATGATGCTTTTTGACAACGGTTCCTTGACCCGGCCGGCAAGCCGGCTCAAGGCCCCAGCGGCTTCATTAAACAGAAAATACGACTGCGTCTGGTATTCAAATCGGGGTGACCGGATGACGTCGGTCAATGTTTTAACCGTGTCGACGTCGATGGTGTCAGGGTGTTTGTCCATGTGATCGGCCACATATTTAACAGCCATGTAAGCGCCTGAAAAATCTTTGATCCCATGGTTGATCAGGGCTTGGGTGCAGCAAAAATCCGCTTCTTCTATTGTCATATAGACTTTTCCCTAATTTTCTCCTTCAAAATGCCCTGCAAAAAAAAACAAATAAACCTGGAAATTTTTATCCATGGGATAAAAACACTTAACTTTTTTCTGTGGCATTATCCAAAACTTCCCGCACTTTTTCCGTCATGTCCGCCATTGAAAATGGCTTCTGGATGAATGCCACCCCGTCATCCAGTACCCCGTGATGGGCAATGACATTGGCAGTATACCCAGACATGAACAAAAGCTTTATTTCCGGGTAAAGCGGTTTCAATTGTCCGGCAAGATCCCGACCGTTCATCTCCGGCATAACCACATCCGTCATGAGAAGATGAATTTTATCCGAATGGGTTTTGGCCAGGTCTATCGCCTCACCAGGTGTGGCAGCTGGTAAAACCGAATATCCTTTCCTTTCCAACATCATCCGGGCCATTCTCAGAATGGAGGGTTCATCTTCCACCAGCAGGATGGTTTCCGAGCCCCCGGCAGCTGCCTTTTTCTCAGGCACTGCCCTGTCGATGTCTTCATCGGCAACCAATCGGGGCAGGTAGCTTTTGAAAGTGGAACCCTGACCGGGTTCGCTGTATACATTGATGAACCCGTTGTTCTGTTTGACAATTCCATAGACGGTGGCAAGCCCTAAACCAGTGCCTTTACCCACCTCCTTGGTGGTGTAAAACGGCTCGAACAGATTGTCCAGGGTGTCTTTGTCCATACCGCAACCATTGTCGCTGACTGCCAGCAAGGCAAAATCACCTGGGATAAAGCCAGGGTGTTCCTTGCAGTATTCTTCATCAAAAGATTTTTTTCCGGTTTCAATGGTGAGTTTGCCCACTCCGGAAATAGCATCCCGTGCATTCACACAGAGGTTGGCAAGGATCTGGTCAATCTGTGCCGGGTCCATCTTCACCGGCCACAGATGGGCGGACGGCTGCCAAACCAGATCGATGTCTTCACCAATGAGCCGGCGAAGCATATTAAGCATGTTTTCCACGGTATCGTTCAAGTCCAATCGTCTGGGAGAAATGGTTTGTTTTCTGGCAAAAGCCAGCAGCTGCTTTGTGATATCCGCTGACCGTTTTGCAGCTTTCTGAATTTCTATCAGGTCTGAATACAGGTCATGATTTTCATCTGCCTGCAACAATGCCAGTTCCGTATGTCCCAGAATCACCCCAAGCATGTTATTGAAATCATGGGCTACACCACCGGCCAGCCTGCCCACAGATTCCATTTTCTGTGCTTGATTTAGCTGGGTCTCCATTTTTTTCAGATCGGTAATATCTGTGGCAATCTGCAGCCGGACCACGCGGCCGTCCGTCCATTCAATGGCCCGGTCGTAATTGATATAATACCTGCCTGTGACAGGGTTCTTATCATGCCAGATACGAACACCTGCCGGGTTCCCGTGTTTGTTGACCAGCTGATTATTTGTACAGCATTCGCAGGGTTCTGAGTTTTCCCTAAAGGCACTGTAACAAATGTCACCGGTTTTGTCTCCGCCAAAATCGGTTATCATCCTTTTGTTCATGAACAGGATTTCATAGGTATCCATGTCTGCCACATAAACGGTTGAGTCAATACTGTCCAGAATCGTCAGAATTCTTTCATGGGCCTGATTCAACTCTTTTTCAGCCTGCTGCCGATCTGTAAGTGTTCTGGCAAGGATAAACGCCAATAAAAAAGCGATGACCAGAGCTGCGATCAAAAGGCTGAAGATTATAAGAAGTGCCTTTTGATATGTATTGCTTATGGTTTGTTCTGACTGGCTTTGAACAAGCCCGGAAATGGATTCAAGCTTGTTGACAAGGTCATCATGAAGCTTTTTTGATTCCTGGTTAATGAGTTTATATGCTGTCCTGGGCCTGAAATCATATTGCAACTCAATGATTTTATCATACAGGTCAAAATAGGTATCAACAACAGCTTTTTCTATGCCTCTATCGATCAATTCCTTTTTAAGGTATGCACGCTCATTTATAAACTGTTCATGAAAAATATCCATTTGCCCGGGGTTCATTGTGCCCAGGATTTTAAAAACAATCAGCCGTGTGCCGGCAATGCGGTGTTGGTCATGTTCTATCTGCAATCTTTTTTTATATGCATTTTTCTGGGTGCTTGATATGGACTGAATATTTTGATAGGCAGCTATACCCTGAAGAACAAGAAGGATAATAATAACAAAAAAGGAAAGAATTAACCGTGTTTGAATTTTTTTCATGCTGCTCTTTTCATCTCATCAATCATTTTCCAATACATGACGAATATATTGGTTGTCAAATATATCTTCCGGTAAAAACGGCTTGTCCATCATATCATTTTTTTCAAGAAACAGTTTTAACGCATTGAGATACTTGTAAAGCCCGCCGCCCAACTTGTTTCTTTCATACAATTCATTTGCGTTGTGGATTTTCACATTACTCAGCATATTGGAAAAATCTTCAGCTGAAAGATCTGTATTTGTTTGAAACGTTTTTTTTCTCAATATCTTGTAGTAGGCTTTTTTGTGGGCAGGATTTTGCGACCAGCGGACAGCTTTGATCCATCCCCTTAAAATATTGTGAATATCCTGTTTTGGAATTGTTTCAATGCGTTGTTGATACCCCCACAAACACTCGGGAATGCATCCGCTGTAATCAGCTGACGTTGCCAGTACTTCACCGTTTCCATTTTTTACGGCATCATTTGCCCATGGTTCATAATTCACAATTGCCGGTAATCTTCCAGCAATAAACTGCGCAGCAAGATCATATGAATTTATCTGTACAATACGAAAATCAGATAATTGCAAATGTATTTCCTGTAAATATTTATCCAGAAAAAACAGGCAGGAGGGCTGTTTGAGAAATACACCAAGCACACCATTTTTATGATTCACAAGGCTGTCACCTTTTTGGACGATTATTTTATCTCCGCCATGGGACCAATTGGTTTCCGCGATTGCCGCAACTGGTTCACCTTTCATATAAATACCAACCAGAGACCCCACCATATCCATGGCAAAATCGATTTTCCCGGCCTTTATCGCCTCAAGGATAACAATAGGATTATCATAATCAACCACTGCCACATCAACACCCAGCTCATCCCAGAACCCTTTTTGTGATGCAACATGCAGGGGTGACCAGCCAATCCATGCCACGGTTGCAATCCTGTATTGACTTGAATGAACTTCCGCCACAGCGAAAACAACTAAGAGCAGCGTTAAAAATATTTTTTTGAAAAAAGAATCCATTTTGTCCTATCCTTTGCCTGGCTGCCATCAATCTGTGGATCGTAAATACATTATCCAAGCCAAAACAAAAAAACAAGGACCTTTTGAAAATTCAGGAAATCGGATTCACCTTCAATTGATTTATTCTAAATAATATTTTCTGGCCACACGGTAGCGGCAGATCTGACCCAGAAGAAAAAAAACCCATGAGCGTGAAGACTTGTAAGGCTTTCCAGTCAATAATTTTTTCAGGAACAGCCGACACAGGTCAAATATTCACAAAAGTTTGGTTGCTCTGCCTGAAAGGTAATGGCGGCACATCAGAGATTCTGGTACTGTGAGTGCGCATGCAGGACGAATCCTCATAAAGCCTGTAGAACCTGGGAAAAGGCAATGCATAACATTGCGGACAGACAAAATGACGAATTTCAACTTCATGGTACCTGGCAGTAAAACTTTTCCAGTTTTTTTTGTCATTTTTCAAAAGCCATCACATCTGAGTGGATGGCAGTCCCCGGAACCCTCCGGCGATGACAGGTCCCACGGCGTGAACAGTTTGTCCATTCATAATTTGACCTGACAGGTTTAATTGCGTATTATGCTGTGGGTGTTTGGCGTGTTGAAATATGGTTGTGATCTGCAGGCGGCCGGAATCGGTCTGGCGTTTTTGTGCCTGCCCCTTGCCGGAAACGAACCGCTGCGGCTGGGCCGGGGCATAAAAAACGCCTTGAAAGGTATCATCTGGGGACTGCTTTTGTTTGCGGCATACGGGGTCACGGATTTTGTTTTCAAGATCCAGGCGGAACTGGCACCGGCAGCCGATCACAAGGCTTTCATGGCTACCATTTTCGGTACGGCCCTGGTGCATACCCTGCCCAGGCTGTTGGACGGGACCCGCATTAGCCGTCGATGTGAATATTTCTCCGAATTCTTTCAATACCCCGGGTCCCGGGGTGTGAAGAAAAGGTCTTCTGGAAAGAATTGCATTATGACCGCCAACAGCATACCGGTTTTCCCCGGAAGCAGCCATTTTAAAATTTATCGGCCCTTCCGGGGAAAGCATTTGAATTACATTTGGAACTGTTTAAGAAGAATTGGCCCTTAGAAAGCCTTGGGCCTTGCGGCTAAGAAAAAAGATTAGCTGTTGGATTCCCGCTGCTGCCAGATACTGAAACCCATATCCGACATTTTATCCCTGACCCACGCAGCCTGCCGGCTGACCATATTGCCGGGAACGGATCCCAGTTGTTTGACACTTTCCCACAGTTGACTGAACAGATTCAGCGTGAATCCAAAAAGAGCGAAGGAAACGATAGCGAAATGCGCCAGAACCTGATGTTCATCAGATTGCGTATTAGTTGATTTAATGATTGGTGTGGATTTCTCCATTTGTTCCTCCTTGTCTAAAGTTAATGTGCCTGTTGGCGCCTTTTTACACCGTGTGTACACTGTGAAAGACTTGGCACTGAAACATTGCTTGTATGAATATTTTGTATATGAAACATTTCATATTGAAACGTCTTTGTCAAGGAAAAAATTATTTTTTTTTCAGCGTGACATTAATCTTACCCCGACCTGTGCTGAAACAGACAACACCTGCTATAAAACATCCGTGACACTGATTGTATCAGGATCACTCCAGAAAAGATTTTCCGGTATTTTTCACGGTGTGGTTGTCTCTCATGTAGTTGGCCTGGCTGCCGTTGCGCATGATCGCATCCAGCCCTTCCGGGTCATAGGACTCCACCTGACAGTCCGGGGCCTGGTCCGGTGTGGTCTGACGGCACAACGCGATATGCCGCTCCAGTTTGGCGATGGAAAAGGACACCAGCTCCTTTAAAAATCCGAAACTGTGCCGCATCTGGTGAAACCCGTATTTTTTCATGAGTGCGTATCCGGTGACCGCTTCTTTTTCCGCAATCTCGTTGGGATGCTCCTGGCTGGTGGTGCAGGCGGTTTGTATGGAGGGCAGGTCCAGACGTTTGTTGACCTTTTCCATGATCAGGTTGGCAATGTTAAAGGATGTCAGCCCGAGGTTCACTGCATAATTATCTTTGATGCTGGCAATGGACGGCAGGCCGGCATGGACCACCATAACCCCGGGGTTGACCACCTGGGCCAATGTAATGCCGAACAGGGCCTCGGCATGGGTCAGGGTGATCAGACTGGACATGGAATAGGGGGCGGACAGCCCGGCCATGGGCATGGTGGACACATAGATGGGAATCCCTTTTTCCACGCAGGACAAAAACGGCGGAATCATACTGTCGATGATGTTCAAAGGGCTGTTGATGATGGAAAACTGGATGGTGAATCCCCCCCGGGTTTCATGAATCTGTTTGGCCTTTTCAATGCCCGCTTCCGAGACTGCGGCGGCATACACCGGTTTGTCGCAGTTTGCGATAATGGTTTCCATGACCTTTACTTCTTCTTTGGGAACCAGCACCCCTCTGGCCATAAAATCGATCACATCGGTCTGATTGACAATGCGGGCAATCTGTGCAATATGGTCGAAGGTCGGTTGAATCAGCTCCCTGGTGGTGTCGTCATACACAAAGGGGGCGGTACCGCCCACACCAAAGGCATTTTCCCCGATCCAGTACTGATCCCGTTTGGGCGTGTCGGCAAGGGCCTGTTCCACCAATGGAGACAGCACATGCAGGTGTTCGGTGGTGTCATCATAAGCAGCCATGCCCGTTCCTTCCAGAATCTGTCTGACTTGGGGCGAACTGCACCGCACCCCGGTTTCTTCCAGAACCCGCAGCGCATCCTGATGGATCCGGTCCAGATATTCATTGCTCACTAAATTCATTTATTTTCCTCTTTCATTGATGGTGAATTGCATCCCGTCCCAGGCGAACACCATATTGTCAAAGCCCGCCTCAATGGCACGGTAATCTGTAAAACTGCGGTGCCAGTATTCCTCCAGGTGAATAAACACCACCTGTTCTGCCTGTATCCGCCGGCTCAGGGCAACGGTCTGCTCAAACGTGTACAGGGTTGTCCTGGAGATGTGATCATCCGGATACACAAACCCGTGTCTCAACCCGGTTTCGAACAGACCCGGCTGGATGAACAGCACATCCGGGTGCTGCACCGCAGGGTCCTGCTCGGGAAAGGGCTTGATATCACAGGGGGCATACACCGCCCTGCACCCGTTTTTTTCAAACACGTAAATATAGGCCACCTGGTCCCCGCGGTCCACGGGCAGGGCAGTCACCTGAGTATCCCCGATCATGGTCTTCCGGTCAAAGGGTTCACAGCGCAGAAATCCGGATGTTTCGTAAAATGACACCAGGGACCCGTAAGCGGTATTGACCTGCCGGAAAGCTTCCAGTAGCTGCCGCGGCATCACCAGGCGGATGGTTTTGTCCGCATATGCCTCCCAGGTCCTGAAATCAATGGTCATCTGCTCCACCACCCGGAACCCTTCAATATGATCCGGGTCCAGGTGGGTGAGCATCAGATTGCTGACCGCATCAATACCGGACTGGTTGAGCTGCCGGCATATCTCGGCCGGGGTGTCGATCAGGATGTTTTCATCATGCACAAAGGCGGCGGGGCCTCCCCTTTCAAAGGGACCCCCCTTTTGCCGCGCTTGTGTACAAATGCGGCACCGGCACAATGGTTTGGGGATTACTGTGCATCCCCCGGACCCAAGGACCGTAAACTTCATGACATCCTCCGGGTCCGGTTCCTGTCTCCAGGACATTCCAGGGGCCGGGTGCCATCCGCTGTACCTATGTCCACCATTTCTGGGCTCCCTGCGCTTCCTTCCCAATTTTGTATGCCGGTCACCTATTTAAACGGATCCCACCGGATGGTTTGTTTTTCATACGCCGGCGGAAACTGCCTCAGAAACTCGTCATAATAATACAGCTCCTTGAAAGAAGCAAAACGCAGCCCATAGGCAGCCTTGGGACGCTGGTTGATCTCATCGGGATCGATTTTGGCGGCAATGATATCATCCATCACATCATCCATACCGGTCCCCATGGCAAACCGCAGCTTTTCCCGGTTGGCTATCTGTTCCGGAAGCATATCCCGGAACGCCTCACGCAAAACAAATTTTTCAATCTGTTTTTCCCCGTAAATTTTCCATTTCATGGGAATTTTTTCTGCAAACGCCACCACCCTGGTGTCCAGAAACGGGGTCTTGTATGCCACACTGTTGGCCATCCAGCTTCGGTCCATCCGTCTCAACGCAGTATTGTACGCGATGTCCAACAGCTTTTTTGCCAGCCGGTCCCGCTGTTCCGGGCTTTTGACCTTGGGATTTTTCAGCACCATCCGGTACCCGCCGAAAAGTTCGTCCGCGCCTTCTCCCACCAGTACGGCATTGCTGTATTCCTTGACTTTTCTGGATACGTAATAATTGGAAAGAATACCGGATATGCAGTCTTCATCAAAACTTTCCAGGTACCAGACGGCCTGGGGAATGATGGTGTCAATATCTTCATCCGTGATTTCATAAACAAAATGCTCCAACCCCAGAAAATCAGCCATCAATTTGGCATTTTCAAGGTCCGGGCCGGGGGCCCGCTTGACCGCACCGGTGAACAGCTTGATGTTGGGATTGAATGTTTTGGCAATGGCGGCAATAATGGAGCTGTCCAGACCACCGCTCAGAGAAACGGCATTGGCATCGTCCATCCGCCGCTTGACCGCATCGATGAGCAGTTCCCGTAAAATGGCAGCGGCTTCGGCAACCGTGTCCCCCGGGTCCGGCACATCCGGCCTGAACGGTTCATATTTTTTCAGGCCGTCATAGGAACTGTAAAGGTATCCGGCGGGAAGTTCATGGATATCGAACTGGACATGATCCTTCAACCCCTTCATTTCACTGCTGAAATGGAACACCTCTCCGTTCCACCCGTAAAACAGGGGCCTGGCACCGACCCCGTCCCTTGCCAGGATCACTTCATCATCTTTTTCTACGATAGCACATACATAGCTGCCGTCCATATGGGAAAAACACTCCCGGTCATATTTCTGATACAGATCGATAAACAGATCGATGTCCCGCTGTTTGCTGTCGGACCGCTCATTGAACAGTTTGCCGTCAAAAAGAATATAGGGCGCATCTTCAAGACTGGAGCAGATAGTTCTTTCCGGAGACAGGTTCATTTCGTTGGCACCCAAAGCCCCGCGGCTGTCGGGTATGGAGCGGATGCTCGTATTGTCTGGCCCCCTGTGGCGCATATCCTTGAGTACCTTACCGACCATCTGGGCACAGTCGTCATCGATTTTCCCATGTTGGGAAACAATTCCTGCTATACAGGCCATTTGCATACCTCCTGTTGTTTTTGCTGGTTGAAAAAGATGGCTGGAAACAATTTTACCAATATCATTGGTTATGAAAAAAATACTGAGGTGAAACACATATTGAAATACAACCAATTCGGCAAAATCATGAACTGCCATTTCCTTTGGTTATAAATTATGTCAATTCAAATATTTCATAATTGAATTATATGACACAAAACAATCCACATGTCAATACCCGAAGTCAACCCAAATCTTTGGTCTGTTTTTTTTCAGACCTGTCCAAGGTTCATTTCGGGATTTTTTTACGGGGCAGGATCAGTTTCACATGATTTTGGGATCAACAGACTCTTTGAAGTGCGTGCGGCGTTTCCGGATTGCATGGAAACGCCGCACGATAGAGGCTTTCGACAGTGTCAGAAGCCTTTGGGGTTGTTTGCGCTTTGATCAGGCAAGATCGAATCGGTCCAGATTCATGACCTTGTCCCATGCAGCGACAAAATCGGTCACAAATTTTTCCTGGCTGTCCGCACATCCATAGACCTCGGCCAGGGCCCGGAGCTGGGAGTTTGCACCAAAGATGAGATCCACGCGGGTGCCGGTCCATTTAGGTTCGCCTGTTGCACGGTCACGGCCCTCAAACAGGTTTTCATCTCCTGAAACCTGGACCCACTCGGTTCCCATGTCCAGCAAATTCACAAAAAAGTCATTGGTGAGGGTTTCCGGCTTCCGGGTAAACACACCATGCGGGGACTGTTTGAAATTGGCATTCAGCACCCGCATACCACCGATGAGCACCGTCATTTCAGGTGCGGTCAGCGTCAGCAGCTGGGCTTTGTCTATCAGCATTTCCTCTGCCGATACCGCGTATCTGGCTTTGCGGTAGTTGCGGAACCCGTCCGCCGCAGGTTCGAGTACGGAAAACGACTCGGCATCGGTCTGTTCCCGGGAGGCATCTGTACGTCCGGGTGTAAAAGGAACCGTGATATCGTGACCGGCATCTTTGGCCGCCTGCTCCACGGCAGCGCATCCGCCCAGGACAATCAGGTCTGCCAGGGATACCATTTTTTTGCCTGACTGGGCTTTGTTGAATGCTTTCTGGATCTCTTCCAGGGTCTGAAGCACTGTTGCAAGCTGTTCAGGCTGGTTGACTTCCCAATCTTTCTGGGGTGCCAGGCGGATGCGAGCGCCGTTGGCCCCGCCACGCTTGTCCGAACCCCGGAATGTGAATGCAGAGGCCCAGGCCGTGGATACCAGCTGGGAAACAGACAGGCCTGAAGCAAGGATGCCGGCCTTGAGATCTGCAATGTCCTTTGCATTGATCAGCTCATGATCAACTTCAGGCACCGGGTCCTGCCAGATCAGCTCTTCTGCCGGAACTTCCGGACCCAGATACCGGGAACGCGGGCCCATGTCACGGTGGGTCAGCTTGAACCATGCCCTGGCAAAGGTATCTGCAAATTCTTCCGGATTTTCCAGGTAATGCCGGGAAATCGGCTCGTAAATCGGGTCAAACCGCAGGGACAGGTCTGCCGTGGTCATCATGGGGCGGTGTTTTTTGGATGGATCATGGGCATCCACCACCATGTCCTCTTCATCCACATCCTTTGCCAGCCACTGATTTGCACCGGCCGGGCTTTTTACCAGCTCCCATTCATATTTGAACAGCACCTTGAGATACCCCATATCCCATTTGGTGGGATTGGGTTTCCATGCCCCCTCGATGCCGCTGCCGATGGTATCCCCGGCCTTGCCGCTGCCGAAGCTGCTCTTCCATCCCAGACCCTGCTGTTCAATGGGGGCGGCTTCCGGTTCAGGTCCCACCAGTGCAGCATCACCTGCGCCATGGCACTTGCCGAAGGTGTGTCCGCCGGCCACCAGGGCGACGGTCTCTTCATCGTTCATGGCCATGCGGGCAAAGGTCTCTCTGACATCCTGGCCGGAGGCAACCGGATCAGGGTTGCCGTTGGGGCCTTCGGGATTTACGTAAATCAGGCCCATCTGCACGGCGGCAAGGGGATTTTCAAGGTCCCGGTCACCTGAATAACGGGTATCGCCCAGCCACTCATCCTCAGCGCCCCAGTAAATGTCTTCTTCCGGTTCCCACACATCTTCCCGGCCCCCGGCAAAACCGAATGTCGGCAGTCCCATGGATTCGATGGCGCAGTTGCCGGCCAGGATCATCAGATCGGCCCAGGAGATCTTGTTCCCGTATTTCTGCTTGATGGGCCAGAGCAGCCGCCGGGCCTTGTCAAGGTTCACGTTGTCAGGCCAGCTGTTGAGGGGGGCCAGGCGCTGGGAGCCGGAGCCTGCACCTCCGCGGCCGTCGCCCATGCGGTAGGTGCCGGCACTGTGCCACGCCATCCGGATAAACAGCGGGCCATAGTGGCCGTAATCCGCCGGCCACCAGTCCCGGGAGTCGGTCATCAAAGCATACAGGTCCTTTTTTATGGCCGCAAGATCAAGTTTCTTGAACGCATCGGCATAATTGAACGCCTTTCCCATGGGATTGCTCAGGTCCGAGTGCTGATGAAGGATTTTAAGATTCAGCTGCTTGGGCCACCAATCCTGGTTGGATGTGCCACCACCGGCGACCTGTCTGCCTTTTTTCCCTGTAACAGGGCATTTGCTTTCTTCATTGGACATGCTAACCTCCTTAGTGCTTCAGGTTAAAAAATGGATCGGGAAATAAAACCCGACATTAAATAAGAATCATTATCAATGGGCAGTGAAAAAATTTTTACCCTTTTGCCCCCATACAACTGCTGCAAATACCGAAAAAGTCCAGCCGGTGATTAAGAATTTTGAAATCAGTTTCCAGAGCCACCTCTTTTTTCATTTCATCCAGGCTGTCCAGGACAGGATCAACAATTTTTTTACACCTGATACAGATGACGTGGGGATGGGGAACAGGTTTGTTTCCATCGTATCGGTTACTCCCATCCGGGAACCCCAACTCAAGAACTTCACCAAGTGATTTAAGTAATACAATATTTCTGTAAACCGTGGCAAGGCTCATTGTGGGGAAATCCGCCCTGATCAGCTCATAAATATCTTCAACACTGGGATGGCCCTCACTCACGGCAAGAATCTTAACAATAGCCAACCGTTGGGGCGTTATCTTGTGGCCATTTTCCCGCAATTTCCGGATAATGGTGTCAGCTCTTTTATTGTGGTCGGCCACAGAACGCCTCCTGATATTAAATGATAATAATTAGCAATTAACATTTATTATTTTAGTTTGTCAATAATAATTTTTGGCACCCATTGAAACAAATTAACAGTGTGTTACCATTTCCCGGTATCTTTTCAGGATCTGACTCATGACAGGTTCGAGATCATCCGGCTGGATAACCAGCAGATCACCTTGCCGGGCCCGTGAGAAAATTGTATCCACGGCCTTGTCCGGCTCCGGAACGATTTCAATGTTTTCTTTTTTGAAACCACCCTGCATCAATCCCTCATAAACCAGGGCCGTGGTTTCCCCGATCGGTCTGTTTCTGGGGTCAAAATCGGTCAGCAGGATATAATCGTACACCAGGGCCAGGGCCTTGCCATAGTCAATGATTTGCTCAGTAGTCCGATTTCCCGTCCCATGGCACAAGGCAACCTTTCTTCCGGGTGAGACCCGCGGCAGTAACCTGGCCATGGCACGGGCTGATTCCGGATTATGTCCATAGTCCAAAAGGAGTTTGAATTTCTGGAAATCAAATAAATTCATACGGCCGGGGTTTTGATTGGGCGAAGGATAAAATGTCATAATACCGTTTCGAATCTGCTCAACAGGAATGTTCACACCATGCAGCGCACCTATGCCGGCAAGGGTGTTTGAGATATTAAAATCTATTATTCCGCCGAAGGTAATGGGAATTTCTTCCAGCGTGCAGATGGTGACATCCAGTTCACTTTCTCGAATAATGACATTCCGGTCAACCACCGTGACAGCGGTGCCCCCGTTTTCTATATGGGTTTGCATCTTTTGATTTTTCGGGTCCAAAGAAAACAAAATGACATTTCCCCGGGCACGATCCAGAATGGTCATTGTCATTTCATCATCCGCGTTTAAAACAGAAGTGCCTGTTTCCTTGACAGCCTCTACAACAGTGGATTTTACCATGCACAGATCCTGCCGGGTCTCTATCCAGTCATTACCCAGGTGATCCTCTCCAATATTGAGCACAACACCCACATCCACCTCACTGACGCCAAGGCCGCGTCTTGCGATGCCCCCGCGGGCCACTTCCAGAACAATGTGGTCCACCGATGGTTCCCTGACAACAATCCCGGCGCCCTCAGGACCGCTGTAATCTCCGGATAAAATCGGCTTCCCGTCAATTAAAATTCCGGTGGTGCACGTCAGGCCGACTATTTTTCCGGAATACTTCAAGGTATGCGCAATCAGTTTACAGGTTGTTGTTTTACCGTTTGTTCCGGTCACGGCCAAAACAGGGACCCGGGTGTACCCCATGGGAAAAAGCATATCCACAACCGGCTTTGCAACATTTCTGGGCTGCCCTTTTGTGGGTTCAAGATGCATCCTGAACCCCGGTGCGGCATTCATTTCAACCACCTTCAGACCGGATGCCTCCAGGGGAAGCGAGATATCTTTTGCCAGGACATCGATACCAACGCAATCCAGCCCGATAATACGGGCTGCCCGTTCCGCCATGAACCGGATATCCGGGCTGACCTCATCCGTGACATCGGTGGCGGTTCCACCCTGACTGAGGTTGGCCGTGGCCTTTAGATAGACCTTTTCCCGGTTCGCCGGCACAGAATCCATCGACAGCCCTTTCAAGGACAACAGCCTTCTGGTCATGTCATCGACTTCGATCCGGGTGAGCACTTTTTCATGCCCGAACCCCCGAAGCGGATCTGAATTCACGGTTTTGATAAGATCATGGATCGTGGATCTGCCGTCACCAATGATATGGGCCGGTTCTCTCCTTGCCCCAGCAACATATTTTCCATTAATAACCAGAAGACGGAAATCTCCCCCGCTGACATAGGCCTCAACGATAACATCGGGGTGATAGGCACAGGCGGCGTGGAACGCCTTCTTTAACTGATCCGGATCAATCACATTGATGGTGGACCCGTTGCCGTGATTCCCTATATCCGGCTTGACAACAACGGCAGTGCCCAGTTCTTTGAAAGCAGCCAGGGCCTCATCCTCAGAAGAAACCATCCGGCCTTCCGGAACCGGAATGCCGGCTCTTTTGAGATACGTTTTGACCCTGGTTTTTTCGTCGGCAGTCTCCACGGCAATAGCCGAAGTATGGCCGGTTATGGAGGCTTGAATCTGTTTTTGATGCGCACCATAGCCCAGTTGGATATGGCTGTCTTCGTTCAGCCGGATAAATGGGATGCCCCTTGATCGGGCTTCCTTAACAATACTCCAGGTCGTTGGCCCCAGCATATGGTCTTCACGCAAAACCTTGAGATCGGCAACAACCCGGCTGATATCAAAATGTCTGCCCCGGGCAACGGCTTCAAATATAGATACTGCTTGTTTTGCCGCTTTTAAGCCGACAGATTCCACAAGGTACCGGAAGACCACAATATACATCCCTTTTTGTGCTGTATCCAGGGTTTTGCCGTATCCAACTGCCATCCCCGCCAAACACTGAAGCTCAATGGCAATATGTTCTATAATGTGGCCGGCCCAGGTACCTCTTTCAAGCCGCTGAACAAAACCGCCGGGTTTTCCAATGGAGCAGCCATGTTCCTGAAGCGTTGGAATAAGTGTCAATAAGCGGTCTGAAAAACCCTCTATTTTATCTGAAGGCAGATCCTCATAGGCTTTAATGTCCAGGACCATAAATATGGCTGTATGCCGCGTATGTCTATTGGGGCCGCGTAATGCTCTCAATTCCTTAATTTCAATCATATATACCCCTTTATTAATTATGACGATGGCGTAAGAACCCGTCTTTTTTTAAAATCATACCCGTATCCATCCACCAGCGAATGAATGCGAACGTTTTCCACGGCAATCGGCTCTCCCGGCTTAATGTTCATTATATTGGAATACCCGATACTGCTTCCATCAACAATAATCACCTGGCCGGTACCCACAATTTCGGCAATCCCGTCTCCCTTGAGAACAACGCCGCAATCTTCACCAATACCCACGCCGATACAGGTGGGATTGGAGGTGACAATCTGAATCAACCGCCCGATGCGGCCCCTTGCCATAAAATGGGTGTCAAAAATGATATTACCCACAAAACCGAATCCCGGTGTTGAAAGAACACTGCCCTTGAACAGCCCGTCTTCACTTTTGCCTTCATAAATCATGGTATCGGAAAACACGGCAGCCCCGGCACTGGTGCCTGCGATAAGTGCGCCGTTTTCCAGACGCGCCTGTATGGCATCAAGTACTTTTGTCCCTCCCATAATGGTTGTCAGCCGTAACTGGTCCCCCCCCGTAAAAAAAATTAAATCAAGATCCGCGATTTTTGCGGCTGACTTCCTGTCGTTTGCCTGGCCCCTTTCTTTAATATTAAATATGTCTATACTGGAGGCACCAAGAGAGGAAAACACGCTATGATAATCTTTGCCGCGCTGTTCAGGATCTTCACTTGCCGTGGTGATAATACCGACCCTGTAATCTTTTTTGCCGATTTCAAGAACCACCCGTTTTAGTACGATCAATTCATCTGCCTTGTCTTCATTGCCGCCGATTGCAATCAGACGGCCCAGAAAAAAGGGATCTAATGCCATTATAATTTTATCTCCGTAATATGTAATCACGCCATGCTGTTACAGCCATTTGATTGGAAAGCATTCTGGATTAAAACAGCCGGCTGTAAGCCCGGCAGGTGTCACTCCCAATATTAATTTTAAATTTAATAAGTTAGACATGGAATTTGATTGTATCATAGACTTATACCCGTTCCTATGCAAGGTATTTAAACGGGCACACGCTTCAAGCCGGCCCCGGTTTTTCAGCAAACCGGTCCGGATTTCGAAACCACATAGGCGTTTTGGAATAAAAATGGCGGGACAGAAAAGTGGTGGGCGGTACAAGGATTGAACTTGTGACTTCTACCGTGTGAAGGTAGCACTCTCCCGCTGAGTTAACCGCCCAATGACTGTTATTCTAATCAACGCAAGTTAAATTATCTTTTTTTTTTACTTTGGTCAAGAGAACAATTTGCAAAACTTTTTAATCGGCATTATTCCGCAGTAACTGTTTCTGATGGTCTGCATCCTGGAAAACACATTGGCCATCCATGAAGAAAACAATATATTACCCGGTAACCGGATACTTACCTATGGTTTTAGGATTCCTTCACATATCTTGGATAGGTTTTTTTGGCATCTTCGGCTGCCTGCAAATCAATATCCATGGTCAAAAACAACGATGCGCCAGATGTTTTTCCCAGGACAGCTAGCTTTCTGCATCTGAAGGCAGAAAATCCTTTCGCACCGGTGAAAACACCTCAATGGCCACACTGTCTTCCAGAATTTCTGCCCGGTGTTCCACATCCCCGGGGATGGCCCAGCTGTCTCCGGGCCAGGCTTCAAAGGCCTTGCCGTCAATGTGCAGCCGTATCCTGCCGGAAATCAGACATCCGGTCTGCTCATGGGGATGGGTGTGGGATGGCAGCTCGCTGCCTTTTTTGAGATGAAACCGGGCCAGCAGGGTTTTTTCTCCGTAAACCATGGTTTTTATTTCAATCCCTTTAACAGGGGTGGTAAATCCATCCGGGGTAAATGCTGCAAACATAATTATACCTCATACCAAAAGATGATGATCCATTTTTCAGCCTGTGTTTTTATTACAGTTTTGCTGTGAATTGTGGTATTGTATACCATCTTATTTTTAAAAGAAAGCTGGTTTGTGAATTAGAAAGCGCGCCCGCCGGGGCATTGCCCGGCACCAAACCTACAAGCAACTCAAATGAGTTACTTAGAAGGACGATAATGGAAGGGATCTTGTTTTTGCTTCTGGCTGTCATGTTTTCCAGCGGAGTAGCCTTGAGCATGAAGGCTGCCAACCACCGGGCTGTCAATCTGTGGCAGTTTCTTGCCGTCAATTATGTGGTGTGCACGGTGGGACTGCTGGCCTGGGGGGCCTGGCAGACGCTGGGGGACAATTCTGTTTTCATCTGGTTTCTGGGGATTTTTACCGGGATCATGTATGTATTGTCTTTGTGGCTTTTCAACAAGGCCATAACTGCGGAAGGACTGGCCCTGTCCACCACCCTGATGCGGCTGTCCGCTGCAGTTCCCACCCTGGGATCCCTGGTTTTTTTCAGTGAAACCATTGGATTTTTCCAGGCTGTGGGGATAGGGCTGGCCTTTCTCTGCCTGCCCCTGTCAAGTAAGGAACCGCTGCACCTGGGAAAAGCCGGGAAAAATGCCTGGAAAGGTATCCTCTGGGGCCTGCTGCTTTTCGGGGTCTACGGCATCACTGATTTTGTCTTCAAAATACAGGCGGAACTTGCGCCCCTGGCTGATCCCAAAGCATTCATGGCAACCATCTTCGGTACAGCCCTGATATTCACCCTTCCCAGGCTCAAAGGCCTTAAACGGCCCGGCAGACCCTGTGTGGCATGGGGGATTGTCCTGGGGACAACCAATGTGCTGGCCACCTATTTCTGGATCCGGGCCCTGGCATATCTGCCGGGCGCGGTTGCCTATCCCACCCTGGGACTCGGGGTGATCGCCGTAACCACCATCATCAGCCTGGTTTTCTGGAAAGAACGACTGCGGCCGGCCAATTATGTGTTTCTGGCCATTGCCTGTATAGCGGTTTTTTTGATCAACATAAAACCAGCCTGAAATCTTGGGTTCCAGTAAATTTTTTCGTCCAAAAACAGCTGGTTCATCACACGCCTCTGCCGGAAAAAAAAGAGGCTCCAGGCGTGAAAACCTTCCTTGCAACCGGGGGATCTCAAGTGAAGCTTTGTGTAATATTTGACCCGTCATTTGATTTTTTCCTGCCAGATGACCGCAAAGGCCGGATTTTTGATTATGCTCTGGCACGCAAAGCCTCTGTCAAGGATATCATTGAATCGCTGGGCGTTCCCCATACAGAAATCGGCAGCATCTTTTTTGACAGCCAAAAAATTGATTTCTCCTTTGTCCCGGTCTTACCCGGAAAACTGCAGGTACATGCTGTCCAGGCACCGTTCAATGTGCTTTCTCCTTCCCTGCTTCGGCCGGTGCCCCTGAAAAGCATCAGATTTATTGCTGATGTGAATGTGCTCAAACTTGGACGGCTGCTGATTCTGCTGGGGTTTGATGTGGCCTGTTCGTCTTCTTTTTCTGATGAGGAAATAGCAGATATTGCCCAGGAGCAAGCACGTATTGTCCTGACCCGGGACACCACACTGCTCAAACGAAAAAAAATTGTTTTTGCACGGCGGATCAGGTCTGATTTTCCCTATGAACAGGTCCTGGAAGTGGTTGATTTTTTCGGGCTGCAGGATCTGACCGCCTTTTTTACACGGTGCACCGCATGTAACAGAAAGCTTGTACCGGTTGCAAAAAATGACATAATCCATCTTCTGGAACCCAAAACCAGACAGTATTTTTTTGATTTTCTGCAATGTCCCCGGTGTCAAAAGGTTTTCTGGAAAGGCTCCCACTATGATGCCATGAAAAACACATTCTCACGCCTTGGACTTTCCTTTCGTCTTTCATAGACTGCAGCATTCCCTGGTGCTGACACCTGCTTTCATGGTATGGTCCACATTTTATTGATGATGCTGCCTTACCGGAAAGGAGTGACCTCACTGCCCCATGTTTTTTTCCACATTTACCACGGTTTTTTCCGCTGTCTTCCAGGTGTTCATCATTTCAGCCGCCGCCGGTGTGCTGGTGAGAACAAAAATTGTTTCCCAGGCCCATATCCAGAGTCTTTCCAGTGTCACTGTCAATGTGTTTCTGCCTTGTCTTATTGTGGTGAAGACCGTTACCCAGTTTGATCCTTCCGGATTTACCCTGTGGTGGATACTGCCGTTGTCCGGGGTGCTGATTGCCGTTACAGGGCTTGTTCTGGCTGCGCTTTTGTTCGGCACAAAACCCGAAAAACAACCGTTTGTTGCAATGGCAAGCTTTCAGAATGCGGTTTATATTGTGCTGCCCATCGGCCAGCTGGTCTTTCCGGACCAGTTCGACCGGCTGGCCCTTTATTGTTTTCTGCTGATCCTGGGCCAGTCCCCCATCATGTGGAGCGTGGGCAAGGTCCTGGTGAGCGGCAGCCGAAATACGGCCATTGTTTGGAAAGATTTTGTAACCCCGCCGCTGGTTGCCACCCTTGCCGCCATTTTTCTGGTGGTTTCCGGAACCGCAGAATTGCTGCCCCAAACCCTTTTGTCTTCCATGGATCTTCTGGGCCAGGCCACTGTGCCTCTGGCTGTTTTCATCCTGGGTGCCACCCTGGGAAGCATTTCCTTCAAAGATATGCCGCCCCTCCAGGATGTTTTCCGGGTAACCGGGGTCAAGTTCGTCCTGGTACCGGCTGCCGCCTTTGCCGTAATGTACGGCCTGGGTCTTTACCACAGCCTGCCTTTGTTCTGCAGCCTTATGATTCTGCAGACCGCCTCTCCTCCTGCCACCAACCTGATCCTCATGGTGAGAAATTACGGGGGAGACACCCGGTCCGTTGCCAGCATGATGCTGCTCCAGTACCTGGTATGCATCATTGCCATGCCCCTGTGGCTGTCCCTGTGGCAGACGGTTGCCGGCTGATCCGGATACCTTGACAAATCCGGCTGAAATTGCGATAGACAAAGAACATACAATGATCTGAAAAGGACAGGTATGGAAACTTCCTATAACCTGGCATTCAAATTATTCGCAGCACTGGCCATCGGTCTTTTGATCGGCATTGAACGGGGCTGGAGTGACCGGGAAGAAAATGAAGGGCAGCGTATTGCCGGTATCCGCACCTTCAGTCTTATCGGGCTGCTGGGCGGCGTGACCGCTCTGATGTCGCAGGAGATCACGCCCTGGTTCATCGTGGCAGGATTTCTGGGTGTCTGTGCACTGATCATTGCTGCCCACATCCTGGATGTCCAGTCAAACAAGGATGTGGGCACTACCACTGCTTTTTCCATGATGCTGTCATTTGTTCTGGCTGCGTGGGCAGCCTATGGTAAACCCATCCCGGCCATGGCAGTTACGGTTGTGGTCATTTCTCTGCTCGGGTATAAGCCGGTCCTGCATTTATGGCTCAAAAACATTGCCCCCAGAGATTTTTTTTCCGGGGTCAAGCTTCTGGTCATTTCCCTGGTGCTTCTGCCAATGCTGCCCAACAAGGGATATGGCCCCTGGGAGGCTTTGAATCCCTACTGGACCTGGTGGATGGTGGTGCTGATCTCCGGCATATCTTTTCTGGGATATGTTGTCATCCAGATTGCCGGAGAAAAAAAAGGGGTACTGGTAACCGCAATCGGCGGTGCAATGGTATCTTCCACTGCCGTCACCTTCAGCCTGGCCCGTTTTGCAAAAAAACAAAAAGACAGAGACCTTTTTTCCGGTGGTGTTTTACTGGCCGCTGCCATCATGTTCATCCGGGTTGTCATCGAGGTGCTTGTTGTATATCCCGGACTGCTGGATGCCCTGTGGATACCGCTGACCACCATGTTTGCCGGACTGATCTGCGCCCTTGTCTTTGTATGGCGGCGCCGGGGGGAAAAAACAGGCGGGCATCAACCCATTGCAGTGAAAAACCCCCTGCAGCTCGGCATGGCCCTGAAGTTCGGAATTTTACTGGCTGCTGTGCTTTTTCTGTCTGAGGCCATGAAAGCATGGTTTGGAAATTACGGGATATATGCGCTGTCAGTGGTTTCCGGCCTGATGGATGTGGATGCCATTGTCCTTTCCCTGTCCAAATCCGCAAAACAGGATCTGGCCTCTGAGGTGGCGGTTATGGGTATTATTCTGGCCTGTATAACCAATACCCTTGTCAAGGGGATGATATTTGCCTTCATTGCCGGGTTCAAAGACAATTTCAAACTGCCCCTGCTGATGCTGGCAGCCATGGTGCCGGGATGTCTTGTGGCACTGACCCTGCTTTAGGCTGATATTTTTTGCATTTTCGCTGTTTTTGCCGTATCATGAATTATTAACATACATCAAAAATCCAAGGAATGAACCTTTATGAAAAACCTGCTGATCTGCTTTTCAGCCGGATGCCTGGGAGCACTTGCCAACAGCCTTGTGGCCTGGCAGTTCGGAGAACAGGGCATTGCCCGGCTGCTTGGCGTATCCATTGCACCGGCATTGACACCGGCATGGCTGTACCCGAGAATTGTGTGGGGCGGTATCTGGGGACTGCTGTTTATCCTGCCTTTTTTAAAATCCCGGTTCCTGCTTAAGGGCAGTCTGCTGGGACTTTTTCCCGCAGCAGTTCAGCTTTTTTATATTTTCCCCCATGTGGCAGGCAAAGGGTTTGCCGGCATGAATCTGGGGATGTGGACACCCGTTCTGGTGCTTTTATACAACTGGGTGTGGGGGGTTGTCACCGCTGTGACCATCCGGTTTTC
>JAWOEP010000254.1:0-4047 GCA_046482705.1 Desulfotignum sp. | reverse complement strand
CGCCCGTCAAAGAGCATTCTGGACATGAAGCCGAAGTCGATAAAGAAGAAGTGGAAAGAGAAAAGCTTTGCCGCCGGTGCAAACCGGGAACTTATCACTTCCGGAGCGGAAATGCTGGGCGAACCGTTGGATGAGGTCATCGCGGAGTTTTAGCTTTTAGCTGTTAGCTGTTAGCTTAAAACTTAACACTTAAAACTTAACACTTTCATATAAAAGGAGAAAAAATGGCACAAAAACCAGTGCTGGAAATATTTTCCGACTATGTCTGACCCTGGTGCTATTTCATTACCGGGCGTATTGAAAAACTGCAGAACAACTTTGATATCCAGATCATCTGGCGGGCCTTTCCTTTGCATCCGGATACCCCGGAACAGGGCATTTCCCTGGAAGAACTGTTTCAAAAGAAAAAAATGGATGTGGATGTGGACCGGGTCATGGCCCATCTGAAGAAAACCGCTGCTGCCGAAGGCCTTGCCATGGGAGACCGGCGCAGGACTTACAACAGCCGCCTGGCCCAGGAAGCAGGGTTATGGGCCCAGAGTCTGGGAAAAGGCCATGCTTTTCACACCGCAGCTTTCCACGCCTATTTTGTGGAAGGCAGAAACATTGCCCGCAAAGAAGTGGTCATGGACCTGATTTGTGCCGCAGGCCTGGATCGGGCTGCCGGAGAAAAGGTCATTGATGAACGAACGTTTTCCAGGGCCGTGGATGCAGACTGGGCCTTGTCCGGACAAAAGCAGGTCACTGCTGTGCCCACCTTTATCATGGGCCTGGAAAAACTGGTGGGTGCCCAGCCCTATCCGGTCCTGGAAAAAATGGTTTCCCGGAACACGGGATAAGCGCTTTTTTGCCTTGCGGAACCAACAGCATGCACCAAAGCCAATTGTGAAAACCGCCGGGATCTGGTAAAAAACACCATGACCTATACACTCACAGATATCATGGATCTGGATTTTCTGCTGGCTTTAGATGAACAGGCAGATACCCCGGAACATACCCGGACGGTTGCTGCCAGGGACCGGGACATCTTCTGCCAGCTGGATACAGCAGACCTGTCTGAAAAGGACCTGATCATGTCCTGGCTGGCCTACAGAAAACTGGTGTTTTTCGACCAGACCGGACAAAAAGGGCAGTGGCAGCTGCCGGGAAAGATTTTTTCCCTGCTGTACCGCTGGATGGCCTGGGCCCTGATCCTGCTCGGGGGAATAACCGGCATGGGAATGGCCTATGCCTTTCTGGCCTACCATGGGGTGCGCCCTGTGAATGTCACCCTGTTTTTTACGGTATTTGTTCTTTTGCCGGCCGTATTGTTTCTAAGCACCCTGGCAGGCCTTTTCCTCCGCCGGTACGGCCTGTTCAGATCAGGTCCCGGGTTTGTTTTCACCCTGGTGTCGGGTTTTTTATTCAAGGTACTGCCCAGGTTTGTGGAACGGTCTGTGAAAAAAACCGGCAGATTACCGGGGAGTGCAGGCAAAGCCAGCCTGGATACGGCCCTTTATTTCATCCGCACCAGAAAGCAGGAATACGGATTTCTTTTTTTCTGGCCCCTGGTAATCTTGCTGTCCCTGTCTGCCCTCTTTTTTTCCTTTGGCGCACTGGGGGCCACCTTGTTCCGGGTGGCTGTCACTGATGTGGCTTTTGGCTGGCAGTCCACTGTAATTTCCACCCCGTCTTTTGTGCATGAAATTGTGTCCCTGGTGGCTTTTCCCTGGGCCGCGTGGGTTCCGGACCACCTGGCCGGACCGACGCTGGCGCAGATTGAAGGCTCCAGGATTCTTCTCAAACAGGGCATGGCTTTTCTGGCCACAGAAGATCTGGTTTCCTGGTGGCCGTTTTTGTGCTTTGGCATGGTTTTTTATGCCATTGTTCCCAGACTGTTTTTGCTTCTGGCTGCCGGATATGCCCAGAAATCCCTGCTGGAACAATATGATTTTCACCAGCCCCGGTTCCGGCGCCTGGTGGTACGCATGAAATCCCCGGTCATGGATATCAGGTGCAATGAAATACCGGTGACAGAGGCTGTTCCTGCAACCGCTGTTGATGACCGGAAAATCCTGCATCAGAAAGGGTATTCTTTCCGGAAAGTGGAGGATACAAAAAGACAGGCCGGGAATACCCAGGCAGCAGACAGCATTTCTGACCTGTCTTCCCGTGCCGGTGTGACTGCTGCAGCGGTTGCACCCACCCTGGCTGCAGTGCTTGTTCCGGCATCCATTTGGGATGAAAATGCCCGGGACCGCATCCGGGTGCTGATCCGGCAGCAGTTTCTACTGGATGTGCAGACGGTGATCCCTGTTGATCTGGACCCTGAAACAGATACAGCTGTACTGCAGGAAAAAATTCCTGCTGGCGCGGATCCCATAATTTTCCTCCAGGAAGTGTGGCAGCCTCCCATACGGGGACTGCTGCATTATCTGGTCCAGCTCAAGCAGGGGGTGCTGGCGGACAAAAATCTCTGGGTACTGCTGACCCAGGCACCGGAAGACAAGCACCTGGCCGTGTCGGTTGATGATGCGGATTTTGCCGTCTGGCAGACCAGCATCACCCGGCTGGGCAGACCGGATATGCTGGTGGAAAGGATACGGCCATGACCTTGGACCGGATGGCAGCCCCGGCCCCCGGGACCGTGCCGGAATTTGCCGTACTGGGGCATCCCAATGAAGGCAAATCCGCTGTGGTGTCCACCCTTACCGAAGATGACCAGATCCGGGTCAGCCCGTTTCCCGGCGAAACAACCGTGTGCCGGTCCTATACCGTTAAAATAGACGGGCAGGATATCATCCGGTTTGTGGATACCCCGGGTTTCCAGGTGCCCAGACAGACCCTGGCCTGGTTCAGATCCTATCAGGGCGATCCCGGCCGTATCCTGGACCGCTTTATCCAGGCCCATACATCTGACCCGTTTTATGCCGACGAATGTGAGCTTTTCGCACCAGTGGCAAAGGGGGCCGGCATTATTTATGTGGTGAACGGATCCAGGCCGGTGCGGGCAGATGATCTGGCGGAAATGGAAATCCTGCGGCTCACCGGCAGGCCCCGCATGGCCGTAATAAACGCCAAAAATATGGAAAAAGACTATACCAGGGCCTGGCGCCAGGAATTTGGCAGGTATTTTAATGCGGTCCGGGTATTTAATGCCAACACCGCCGGTTTTTGTGAACGGATCCGCATGCTGGAAAGCCTGAAATCCATTGATCAGGAATGGGAACCCGCCCTGATCCGGGTAATTCAGGCCTTTGAGCAGGAATGGGAAAAACGCAACCGCCTGGCCTGTGCCTATATCAGCCATGCCATAGAAAAAAGCCTTACCTTTTTTGTATCCCGGGCACTGGATGACACCAGTGATCCGGTCATGGCAAAAGAAAACCTGTCCGCAGACTACAAAAAAAACCTGCGGGATATAGAAAAAGCCATGTTTCAGCATATCCGCTCCTTGTTCAAACACAAGGAGTATGAGGTCTACCTGCCGGAATATTCCGTGCTCCAGCATGACCTGTTTGCCCGGCAGACCTGGGATTTGCTGGGACTCACCACAAAACAGCTGGCAGCTGCCGGGGCCCTGGTGGGGGGTACCATGGGGGTGATGGTGGACACGGCTGCCCATGGTCTGGGTTTCGGCATGTTCACGGCCATCGGGGGCATCCTGGGGGCAGGTTCCGCTGTGATGGGAGCCAGGCGCATGGCAGAACACAGCCCCGCCGGCATCCGCCTGGGCGGGGACCGGCTCCAGGTTGGCCCCAATAAGAATCTGCAGTTTCTGTATATTCTGCTGGACCGTGCCCTGATCTACTACACCCATATCATTACCCGGTCCCACGGCCGGCGGGATATGAAAAATTTTCGGCCCGACCAGACAGACAAGGAAAAAAAGCTGGGATTTTCCACCCGCATGACCCCTGGCCAGCGCCGGATATGCGCCCGGTATTTCAAGACAATCACCGGCCGCAAACTGGTCCGGGACAAAAAAGCAGCCCTGGCTTTTGCCGTGCTGGTGCAGACCCTGCTGGAAGAGATCGCAGACCAGGATAAATTCTAATACCACGAAGG
>JAWOEP010000449.1:0-4297 GCA_046482705.1 Desulfotignum sp. | reverse complement strand
TTTTTATGCTTCAATACACAGCAATCTGAAAGTTGCGGGCACACCCATTCCCACAAACGATATATGGATTGCGGCAGTTGCTTTTCAACATGGGTACATAATGTTTACAAAAGACAGGCATTTCAACCTAATTCCCGGATTGACACAACTTTGAGACTACCGGTTAACAGCTAAAAGCCAAAAGCTAACAGCTAAAAACTAACAGCTAACAGCTAACAGCTAACCCCCCACAGGTATGGATAATGATGGATTTCATTGAAAGCGCGGCCGTTTCTTCACAAACCGCACCCGGTAAAACAGGCATGGTTTTCCGCAGGTTCTCCCATTTATCCGGATGCCCGGACCTGGTCCATGCCGTGTTCGACCGCACAGGCGGGAAGAGCAGCCCGCCTTTCGACTCTTTGAATGTGGGGTTCAGTACGGGTGATGACCCGGGTGCTGTCATTGAAAACCGCAACCGGATCCTGTCTTCTCTTGGCCTGTCCCGGGCATTGTTTTTACAACAGGTGCATGGCAGCGACATCCTGGTGCTGCCCGCAGCAAAAGCAGATCCGCAATTGTTCTGGAAACCGGGCAAGCCTGCACCCAAAACCTGTATAACAGCCGACGGCGTGGTCACAGACCTGCCTGGCCTTGCCCTGGTCATCCAGGTGGCGGACTGCCAGGCAGTGCTCCTGGCCGATCCTTGTAAAAAGGTCATCGCCAATGTGCATTCCGGGTGGCGGGGCAGCCTGAAAAATATTATTGGAGAATGCGTGGATGTGATGACCGGCAGATTCGGATGCCGTCCCCAAGATATTCTGGCGGGAATATCTCCTTCCCTGGGTCCCTGCTGCGCTGAATTTAAACATTTTCGAAAAGAGATACCCCAGCATCTGTGGCAGTACAAACATCCGGACAAAGATTATTTTGATTTCTGGGCACTGTCTGTTGATCAGCTGCAGGCAAAAGGCATAATCCCGGACCATATAGCCAATATGCACCAGTGCACCCGCTGCCGGACAGACCGTTTTTTTTCATACCGGAAAGCTGGAAAAACAGGCCGGTTTGCCTGCGCCATCGGTCTGTTGTGAGACAAAAAAAAGAATGGACCTGCAACGGTTTTTCACGTTGACTTCACCGGGAGCATATGGTATTTGCACACAGATAAATTGCACGGTGAACTGCCGGAAGGCAATTACACATAAGGCGAATGATGATAAATGATAAATAAGGAAACCGGTAAAAACATCCGGGAACTGGGATATTTTGCCAGTCTGGGAATTTCGGTTGCTTTGTCGATATTCATCGGCCTTGGGTTGGGTCTCTGGCTTGATAAAAAATTTGATACAACACCGGTTCTGATGTTTGTGGGCCTGTTTTTCGGTATTGGGGCCGGATTCAGCAACATTGTCCGGGCCGGTAAAAAAGGGAAAAAGTTTTGACGGTACATGCAACCGAAGTGATTGATTTTGCAGTGAAATCCAACTGGTTTCTCCTCGTGACAGGGGGGATGGTGGCGGTGATGACCACGTCCATGCCCTTTTATCTGGGTGTGGTGGCCGGCGGATTGATCGTGGCGGTCAATTTCCATCTGTTGAAGCGGACCGTCACAAAAACCATCTGTGCTGCCGCGGTATCCGAACAGGGAAGGTCCCTGCCGGGGCGGATTCTGGTCAAATATTTTATCCGTTTTGCCGTCAGCGGCATGATCATTTTCTGGCTGATATCAAATCATATAGTGCATCCGCTGGGGCTGCTGGCGGGGCTTTCATTGGTGGTGGCCAGCGTGTTTCTGGTGACATTGCTTGTGGTGACAAGATTAATTTTTAAGGAGGCGTTATAAGGTGGAACATCCATATTTTTTCATGACATCTGTGTTGGGACTGTTTGGTTTGGAAGAATGGGCGTATCATTATCCCCACGTAACATTTATGTGGTTCACCATGATTATTCTGATATTTTTCGGGTGGCTGGCGGGTAAAAGCGTTTCTCTGGTGCCGGAAACCGCCCAGAATGTGTTTGAGGTGCTGATCTCCGGTCTGGAGGAGTTCGTGGTCAGCATCACCGGCGAGGAGGGCCGCAAATCCTATCCCCTGCTGATAACGCTGTTCCTTTTTATTCTGGTGGCCAATCTCATCGGGCTGTTTCCGGCCATGTACCCGCCCACCGCCAGTGTGAACACCACTTTGGCCCTGGCCCTCATTGCCGTGGGGTGGAGCCATGTGGTCGGCATTACGAACCACGGGTTCAAGTATGTCAAACATTTTCTGGGGCCGGTGCCCCTCTTGATTCCTTTGTTTCTGCCCATTGAGATCATTGCCCACACCGCCCGGGTACTGTCATTGACCTATCGGCTGTTCGGCAATATCATGGGAAAGGAACTGGTGATCATCATTCTGCTCACGCTGGCCGGCGCGTTCTTTGCGCCCCTGCCGGTCATGGCGCTCGGGGTGTTTGTGAGCCTGGTTCAGGCCCTGGTATTCTTTCTTCTGGCCACCATGTATATTGCCGGGGCCATTGAAGAAGCACATTAATACGGTTTTTTTACGGGAAATGGAAGAAGCCCGTTTGGTTGTATCATAATTATTTACTTTAAATGTTGGAAGGAGTAAAAAATGGAATTTCTTGTAGGCAGTGTCTGGGCAGCAGGTCTGGCCATCGGTATTGCAGCGTTCGGCTGCGGCATTGGTATGGGTTTCAGTATCAACGGCGCCATGAACGGCATTTCCAGAAATCCGGAAGCATCCGGTAAGATTCAGGTGAACATGCTCATCGGTCTGGCACTCATCGAATCACTGGCTATTTATGCGCTGGTTATCGCCTTGATCCTTATCTATGCACATCCTGTACTGGAGACCGTTACCAATCTCCTCGGATGATACTGAACCCTACATAGTAGCGCGTTCAACATGAGACAGTCAAAAAGGTGCAGGGCAAAAAAAGCCCTGCACCTTTTTGTTATATTTGTGTAACCACAACTTTGATTTTTTTTTATAAAATATTGTGTCATAATGTTGTACAATTTTGACCTGTATGCATGATCCATTCAACGGAAGGAGGATGTCATGAACCATTCATCCATTGAGTTTGTGCCCATGCCTGAAGATACCGGACAGCAGGAGCGGCGTTTTTTTCGCGTACCGCTGGATACAGACGAATCCATCAGCGTACACATTGCATCGGTCTCCTATCCTGTTTCAGACATAAGCATTGGCGGTATAAGCATTATTCTCGAAGACAATCAGGCGTTTCAGATCGGCGCAGATCTGCCCTGCTGCAGGCTGGA
This sequence comes from Desulfotignum sp., assembly GCA_046482705.1. GTDB lineage: Bacteria > Desulfobacterota > Desulfobacteria > Desulfobacterales > Desulfobacteraceae > Desulfotignum. Next base: position 1,029 of record JAWOEP010000449.1, on the reverse strand, counting down.
TTTCAAAGATACTGAGCTGTCTGATTTGACCGGACAGATCAGGCATTGTTCTCCTTGTGACCTGGACAGCGGGCTGTGGCAGTTTGGTATCCAGTGGGTCCGTATGACAGATTCCCAGAAAAAAGCGCTGGAACAGATCCTGCTCCAGCTGAAAAAAAGAGCACTGGCATTGTCAAAAAGATCTTTGCCGGAAGAAACAGATGAGGAAAAATGAATCAGAAAAAAGATATCATGGGAAAAATTCTGGCTGGAAACGATGAAGGGCCTGAAGGCCGAACCCGTGAGCTGGACTGCCTGATATACCGCAGGGAACCAGGAGATCCTGAAGAGGTTCCGTTTTATGAACCCTCTGATGATTCCTGGAAGGTATCCAAAAATAACGTATCGGTGGAGGTGTGGGAAAGCAGGGCCAAGATACGGATGCGGGTCTCTCTGGACAAGAACCGGCAGGTTTCCATGAAGCGGATAGCCAGTATTGCTGTTGATGCCATTCTCAATGAATTGAAAAAGGAGGATTAGGGGTGATTATCGTCTGTCCCAGATGCAGCAGAAAGCACAATGTCAGTCCGGATGCGGTGAAGCCCTATATTGGTACCGGCAAAAAACTTACCGCCACCTGCAAATCCTGCAGACACAGATTCCCTGTGCTTGTGGACGCACTTTTTGCCAACAAAGGCGAACCAGAATCCCCAAAAGCATTCAATGCAAGAAAGATCTGTGTGACCCTGAGCAAGGGCGGGGTGGGAAAAACAACCACTGCGGTCAATCTGGGCAGTGGGCTGGCACTGGCCGGGTACAAGGTACTGCTGGTGGACACCGATACCAGATTGAGGCTTTTGCTCGAACAAGTTAAGGATTTCTTTGTTAATCATAACATACAATGTTCAACTAAACTACTGAAAACAAACAATAAAATTGATGACATAGCAAATGGATTGATGGATTATGCTGACGATGTTGAAGGAGACCTGATTGTAATTATGATACAACAGGAAAATCCATTGAAGGAAAAAATCATGGGCTCTTTAG
>JAWOEP010000419.1:0-3411 GCA_046482705.1 Desulfotignum sp. | reverse complement strand
CTGGACCTTGCAGTCCAGTATCCGCATGGGGTTTTTGGTCATCCGCCGCTGGCAGATATCACACAGGGCATGTTTTTTCTCTCCTAAAAAATCCAGCAGGGACCGGGTAAAATCCGGGCGGCATTCCGGGCATCCCAGGCTGTTGATGTGGGCGCTCAGCCCTGTGAGACCCAGTCTTTTGAACAGTTCATGCTGTAAAAATATCAGCTCGCAGTCCACAAGGGCGGATGCAATGCCGAACACCTCTGCATCGATCTGATAAAACTGGCGGTACCGGCCTTTCTGGGGCCTTTCCCGCCGGAACATGGGCCCGCTCATATAAAATTTTCGAACAGGATCACTGGCATACATCTTGTGCTGGATATAGGCCCGGCAGATGGAGGCGGTGGCTTCCGGCCGCAGGGTGAGTTTGTCCCCTTTGCGGTCTGGAAAGGTGTACATCTCCTTTTCCACAATATCCGTGGCCTCCCCGATACTCCTGGCGAACAGCTGGGTTTTTTCCAGCACAGGAATGCGGATTTCCCGGTAGCCGAAGGCTTCAAACAATTCAAAGGCCAGGTGTTCAACTTTCTGCCACAGCCGGATCTGTTCGGGCAGTATATCTCGGAATCCTCGTATGGTCTGCATGGTGGTTGCGTCTTCAGGTATAAGGTTAATGCCAAAATTTTATGTAAACGCTCTATATAGTTTGAAATCAGTCTGTTAGTCAATACGTAATTCCAGGAAAATGCAGGGGCAGTGCCTATTTTTTCCGTAATTTTACACAATTGGCATGGGCGTGCAGGCCCTCTATTTCCGCCAGGCGGATCACGTCATCTGCCTCGTTTTGAAAAGCCTTTTTGGCATAGTGAATCAGGCTGGTTTTTTTTATGAAATTGTCCACGCCCAGGGCAGAGGAAAACCGGGCAGTCCCGGCGGTGGGCAAAACATGGTTGGGCCCGGCAATATAATCGCCCATGGGTTCCGGGGTGTAGGCTCCCAGAAACAGGGCACCGGCATTGTGGATACGGTCAATGTAGTCAAAGGGTTCTGACACCATCAGTTCCAGGTGTTCCGGGGCCAGGCGGTTGGACAGATCAATGCCGGTTTCAATGTCCGGCACCAGCATGACAGCCCCGAAACTGTCCAGAGACTGTCTGGCGGTTTTTTGTCTGGGCAGCGCTTTTAACTGGTCTTCCATGGCAATCAGGGTCTGGTCGGCGAGTTCCCTGGAATCGGTCACCAGGATGGCGGATGCCATGGCATCATGTTCTGCCTGGGACAACAGGTCGGCTGCAACAAAAGCCGGGTCTGCAGACCTGTCCGCAATGATCAGAATTTCACTGGGTCCGGCGATCATGTCAATGCCCACTGTGCCTGCCACGATTTTTTTTGCCAGGGTCACATAGATATTACCCGGTCCCACAACCACATCCACCTTTGGCACCTGGTCTGTGCCATAGGCTAAAGCAGCAATGGCCCAGGCGCTGCCGGCCTTGAAAACAGATGAGATACCCACCTTTTGGGCTGCTGCCAGGATATGGGGGTTTATTTTGCCGTCTGCCATGGGCGGGGTCATGAGGACAATGGATGAAACACCTGCCACTGCTGCGGGAATGCCGCCCATGAGCACGGATGATACCAATGGGGTTTTTCCGCCTGTGGCTCCGGGTGCATACACGCCCGCCACCCCCACAGGTCTGACCAGCTGTCCCAGTATCACCCCGTTTCTCGGGGTGTCGATCCAGTCCTTTTGTTTTTGTTTTTCATGAAACCCGGTGAGCTGAACAATGGCCCGGTCAAGGGTTTTCAGAAACAAAGCATCAACCGATGCCAGGGCTTCATCAAACTCTTCTGTCGTCACTTTCAAGGTATCCAGGGTCACGGCGTCCGAGTCAAAACGGTTGGTGTATTCCACCAGGGCCTGGTCTCCACGGGTTTTCACATCATTGATACAGGCCAGCACATGGTCATAATCCGCGCTGGAAAATCCCAGGCCCCTGTCTATAATCGTTTTGACACGTTCTTCAGCCTCCCGGGAAGGGTATTCATAAAGTTTCATGGTTTTTTATATTTGGTATTATTTAGGGTTTAAACAAAATATGGCATTTTTTAAAATAACGGCCATGCCTTGGCAGGTAAAATAAATCATGAAATAGTCGGACAGGTTGCCCGATTGTTTCATATAAGCAGCCGAAGATATACCAGAAACCATGTGGATAATCCAGGAAATAACAAAAGGGCAGAAAAACATTCTGCCCTTTTGCAGGTTTTAAAACACAAATGTACGGGTTAGAAGTTCAAAGTTTTCTGCAGTTCTTCAGTGGTAAAATCCCATGGTACATTGTGGGGGGGAACCGGATCTGTAAACATTTCCGGCAGCTGGTCGTCAATCTTTGTGAACCCTGCTTTTTTGTTGAACTCTTTTTCGTTTCTGAGAATGGATTTTCCCAGTTCCAGAATATCATCCGGTGTAAGGTTCAGGCCGTATCTGGCATTGAGCATCTTTGCCACGGTGGGCAGTCCGTCTTCGTTGTCCAGGACGGCAAAGGCCACAAACAGACACAGGCCGGCCGCATCAATGGCAGCTGTGGCGATCTGCAGGCCCTGGGATAATTCTATGTTGCCTGCGTTTTTGTGGGGATCCACCGTGCCGCCGACACTCAAAATGTTGGCGGTGACACCATAGCCGGCTGTATGGTCTGCCCCCATGGGGGTGGTGGCATAGGTGACGCCCACCCCTTTACAGGTACGGGGGTCATAGGCGGGCAAAGCCTGTCTTTTCACCACCGGTACCCGGTCAACACCAAGCGCGTCTCCGGTGAACTGGGCACCGTTACCGATGATTTTGCCTTCCGGTGCATAGTCCCCAACTTTGGAGAGCAGGTCGATGGCAGCCTGGCCGTCTCCCCAGGGGATCATGCCCCCTTCCATGGCAATGCCGATGGTCACCCCGGTTTCAATGGTATCCAGGCCGAAATCATCACACAGCTTGTCCAGGGCGGCGATGTGATCCATGTCCTGGATGGTGGTGTGGGCCCCGAACGCCCAGATGGTTTCATATTCAAACCCGCAGGTCAAAAAGTTGCCGTCTTTCCCATGGTAGACATTGGAGCATTTGATAACGCATCCGGGATGGCAGGCCTCTGTGGTGATACCGTTGCGTTTTTGAATGGTTTCCGCCATGGCTTCCCCGGATATGGCCTGGGCATGGTCAAACCGGCCGGAGCGGAAGTTTTTGGTGGGCAGGGTACCGGCCTCGTTGATGCCTACCGCGACGACATTCGCGCCGCCCGGCTGGTGGCCGGCACGGGCTGCAACGCGGCCACGGGGCAGTACCTTTTGCGGCCGTTGATCAGCGCCGGGGTGATCGACACGGATGAGATCATCCTCGATCTGAAATGCGGTGTCTCGGGCGCGGGGCGCAGCCTG
>JAWOEP010000401.1:0-15204 GCA_046482705.1 Desulfotignum sp. | reverse complement strand
AAAAGCCCGGCCTTGAAGGCGGCATGGTTGAAAATATGGAACACGGCGGCAACGACCGCCATGGGGGTGCCGATGCCCAGCAGCAAAGTGATCAGCCCCAGGTGGCTCACCGTGGAATAGGCCAGCAGGCCCTTGAGGTCGTCCTTGAACATGGCCATGTAAGCGGCAAACATCAGGGTGATCAGGCCGGTGGTCGTGACAATGGTGAACCACAGTGTGCTGCCCCCCAGCACCGGGACCATCAGGGCCAGCAGAAACACCCCGGCCTTGACCATGGTGGCGGAATGCAGAAAAGCGCTCACCGGCGTGGGGGCTGCCATGGCATGGGGCAGCCAGAACTGGAAGGGAAACTGGGCCGATTTGGTAAACGCTCCGGCCAGAATCAGGATCAGGGTGACCGGATACAGGGGGTGGGCATGGACGGTCTCTTTGGCCGCCAGAACAGCGGTAAGTTCGAAGCTGCCGGCGATATGGCCCAGCAGGATGAATCCGGCCAGCATGGCAAAGCCGCCCCCGCCGGTGATCACCAGGGCCATGAACGCGCCCTGGCGGGCATCGGCCCGGTGGCGCCAGAATCCGATGAGCAGAAACGAGCTGATACTGGTCAACTCCCAGAACACCATCAGCAGGAGAAGGTTTTCCGACAGCACGATGCCCAGCATCGAGCCCATGAAAAAAAGCAGGTAGGTGTAGAACCGGCCCATGGGGTCTTTTTTGGCAATGTAATAGCGGGCGTACAGAACAATGAGCAGTCCGATGCCCAGTACCAGCAGCGCGAACAGAAATCCGAAACCGCTGACCCGGAAGGCAAAGGTAAGACCCATGGCAGGGATCCAGGACCGGGTGTAAAGGGGTGTATCTCCTGAAAATACCGCCGGTGCCTGGAGCAGCAGCAGCAACAGGGAAAAGCCGGCAATCACACCGGCAGATACGGCATTGAGATTGCGGTTATTAAACAGACAGGGTATGAATGCCCCCAGCAAAGGGAGAAGGGGTATCAAGGCAAGGGTCATGGTTCTCCAAAATTATGTTAACGCAACCGCTGTCATGCCAGAGCCTGAAAGCGGGATCAAGGCTATAAAATTCAGGAATGCTGGAAAAAAGTCAAGGATTTTCGGAATTTTTCAGGCGGTTTACGTCCAAGATATCGCTCACCAAGCGGTCTCGTGCAGCCGTTAGGGCAGAGATCTTTCAGTATAGTTAAGCTTCAAAAAGAAGTTTTTTCTGACGGATAAAATCAGTTGGACTTTGGCGGGACCGGTTGATAGTATATTTATACGTGATGATTTTTTTGAGGAAATCAATCAGCTTGGCACATATTGTTGAGTTTACCATGCAAAATTTTTTCAAATGTTGAGGATGAATAGATTGAAAATTCTTACCTGGATTCTTTGCTTTGCAGTGTTGGTTTTTGGGTGTCAGCAGGAGGAAAAACCTGTAAAAGTTGACCTGAATAAAAAGGAGCGTATCCTTCTTTCGGATGAGAAAGATATCATCACCTATGCCTATCTTCCCCAGTATTCCCACAAGGTTTCATATACTCGACACAATCCATTGGTTTTGTATTTAAAAACAAAAACCGGTCTGAATATCAAACAGATTTTCCCGGATACATTCAACCAGCACATGAAAATGATGGAGCAGAAAAAAATCGACATATCATTTTCCAATCCCTTTATCTATGTCAAGATTGCCCACAGGTATGATGCCAGTGCATTTGCACGGATTGTCGAGGTTCTTGGAAAGGACAAGTTCCGGGGCCAGATCATCTGCAGGAAAGACAATGACCAGTTGAAAACCATTGCAGACTGCCGTGACAAAGCATGGATTGCGGTGGATTCTTATTCAGCAGGAGGATACCTGTATCCGCTGGGCCATTTTATGGATAACGGGCTGAGAAAAGAGGATTTCAGGGAGATTGCCTTTGCTCCGGGCCCAGGCGGCAAGCAGGAAAAGGTAATCCTGTCTGTTTTTGCGGGGAAATATGATATCGGCACGATACGGGAAGGTGCGCTCACGGTGGCGTCAGGCATTGTTGATATAGACAAAATGCGGATATTGTCGGTGACAGATCCTTATCCGGGCTGGGTGTATGCTGCCAGGAATGGTTTGGACCAGCGTATTGTCGACAAGATAAAAGAGGCATTGCTCATGCTGGATTTCAACAACAGTGCCCACAGGGAGATTTTGAAACACGCGCATTTTGTAGATGTTATTGAAGCGGCTGATGCTGATTTTGATTCCATCAGACAGCTCTCGGACAAGCTGGGGATAGAATTGTAGATTAACAGGGAAATAAGCGTGAAGCTCGGATTTCGATCGAAAATTTATGCAGGACTGTTTTCCCTGGTGCTGATTCAGGGTTTGATTATCTTTGTCTGGATCAGCCAGGTCATGAAAACATCCATGATAGAAGAGATCAAAAACCGGGGGATCTCTAACGGCATCAGCCTGTCGGCAAAAATCGTGGAGCCGATGCTTGCCATGGATTTCCTGCGTATGCATACCCTTGTCAACGAGACCGTGGCGCTTGAAGAAGATATCCTTTACACCTTTATCCTGGATGCAATGGGAAATCCCCTGGTGCATACCTTTAAGGATGGGTTCCCTGTTGATTTGAAAACAGTCAACAGGGTGTCAGATACCCAGAAAGGATCAATGAAGCTGCTGGATACAGGTGATCAGCTGATTTATGATTATGCTGTCCCGGTTTTCATCAACCAGAACCGTTTGGGGACCCTGAGATTCGGCCTTATTAGAACCAGGGCTGAAAAAATGATGAATCAGCTGTTTCTGTCAGCCGTGACTACCATTGTCCTGTCAGTTGTTCTGGCGCTGGTGGTGGGCACCCTGCTGCTGAACCCGATCACACGGAGCATCAGACGGCTCCATGAGTCATCAGAAAAAGTGGCAAGGGGAAATCTTGATGTAAAAGCTGCCCCTGTGCTGAAGCAGAACTGCTGGGAAATCAGGGGATGCACCCGCACAGACTGTCCGGCCTATCAAAAGTACCACCACAGGTGCTGGTATCTTGCCGGAACACTGTGTCCGACCTGTGTTGAGGGAGATTATGCCAAAAAGATCGCGTCATGCCAGCAGTGCAAGGTGTATAAAAAGTGTTCCGGCGATGAAATCCAGAGCCTGGCAGAGAGTTTTGATGCCATGACCCTGTCGGTTAAAGACAACCTGTCAGACCTGGAAAATGCACGAAACGTCCTGAACGAGCAGAAACTGCTCCTCCAGACCATTCTGGATGCCATTCCGGATTTTGTTACCCTGCAGGATAAAGACGGGTATTATATCTCTGTTAACAAGGCTTTCTGCAGACTGCTCAATAAAGACAGGGACGAAATAGTTGGAAAACAGAATAAAGACCTTTTTCTTCAGGCCCATGCTGCCCGGTATGATCAGGAGGACCGCAGGATTCTTGAGACAGGCGAACCACTGAAAAAGGAGAGTAAAATCAAGGGCAAAGAGGGTGTCAAGTGGCTGCATTTGATCAAGATTCCGGTTTTTGAATCCAAAGACAGCCCCAGCGGACTTGTGGCAAGCGGAAGAGACATCACCCAGGTCAAGGCGGTCCAGGATCAGCTGAATCATGCCCAGAAACTGGAGTCCATCGGCCGTCTGGCTGCAGGCGTGGCCCATGAAATCAACACCCCGCTGGGCATCATACTGGGATATGCTCAGCTTCTGCTGGAAGATGTTGAAAAGGATGGGGCTGTTTACCAGGATATATCCACCATTGTAAAGCAGACAAAAGTCTGTTCAAGAATTGTGGCGGATCTTCTTAATTTTTCAAGAACCAGTGAAAGTGAGATACAGCGCTTTGATATCCATGAGGTTATCGAGGATGTCCTGGACATGGTGGAACACACATTCAGCCTGAACCATGTGGATATCCAAAAGGAATTCAGCACAGATTCTTTGACAGTCAAAGGAGACAGGGACAAGTTAAAACAGGTGTTTATCAACCTGCTGAACAATGCATTTGATGCCATCGGAGAGAATGGCACTATTCATATTCAAACATACCGGGCAGATGATGAAAAGGATATCATGATTTCTGTGATGGATACAGGTCATGGCATTGCCAGAGAAGATCTTGAAAAGATATTTGATCCCTTTTACAGTACAAAAGGGCCTGACAAGGGAACCGGACTGGGATTATCCGTAACATTCGGTATCATCAGGGAACACAGGGGAGATATCAAGGCCTATTCACCCCCGAAATCAAAACAGTTACGGGAAACGGGAGCTGAATTTGTTGTCAGGCTTCCAATGGATAAAACAACAGGAAAGGAAGATAATCATGGCAAAAATTTTGGTTCTGGATGATGTATCGGATGCGGCCATCCTGATAAAGAGAATCCTTGAAAGAAAGGGGCATGAGGTGTTTCCTTTTACTGAGGAAGAAGATGCGGTCAGGTTTGCAAAAGAAAGCGGTGCAGATTTGGCCATCCTTGATATCAAGCTCAAGAAAATGAGCGGTGTGGATGTCCTGGAAGAGTTGAAAAAAATAGACCTTGATATCCGTGTGATCATGCTGACCGGTTATCCCACCATTGAGACCGCCAGGGAATCCCTGAAAAAAGGGGCGGCAGAATACTGTGTGAAACCAATTGACAAGGATGAGCTCGAAGAAAAGGTGGAACAGGTCCTGAAAGGATCATAGCATTTTTTGATTTTTGGCCATGTAGCTGAAATACTTTTCAACATATTTTCCCAGGATCGTATCTGTCATTGAAAACGTAAATGCTTCACTGGCAAGAAAACTTCCTGAAAATGCCAGAAAGACCGCCTGGGACAACTCAAACAGCATTCTGTTGATCTCCGTTATCTCGGTGTCCATTTCCCTGATCCCGTCAATCCTGCATCGTGCCGGCCGCATCGCAAATATCCGGCATCCTGATTTCTGACCCATCGGGCAGATCAAGGGGCCGCTCTTTTTTAACGCAGCGGTCCGGTTGATCATCTCCTGCCGGTCAGTTGAGGTAAACTGCCGGTTGATCCGGGTACTCAGATAGACCACCTCCACCAGGTGCATTTCAAAGGACGTCTTGCAGCAAGGATCCAGCCCTGTGCCGCATTCTTTTTCTTCTTTTTTTCTCAGGGTTTCTGCCTGGCTGTCAATGGATCTGATCAGTGCTTCATATTCTTCAAAAAAAGGATTCAAATCCACTTTGTTTTTGACTTCAAGCGAGGGCTGCCGGATGGTCAGGCGGCCCGACTGTTTCTTGTAGGCCTTCAGGAGTTTCCACTGGCCGTAGTTGGAGGGATTTGCCTTGGATATTTTCAGTTTCTTAGAGGCCTCTTTAATCTCAAGCCCCCTGCGGATCATGTAAGATATGACAAAGGTGCCGGTCCGCCCCACCCCGTGCCGGCAGTGGATCAAAACCTTTTTTCCAAGGTAGACGACCTCGTCAAGCCACTCAAGGGCTTTTTCAAGTTTTTCCATCTCAGGGATTTCTTCGTCCCACACAGGCAGATAAAAGACTTCAAAGCCATGACCGGCTTCAAGGTCATGGAGGTCGCTGAACTCTGCACAGAGATTGACGATGGCATCAATTTCCATCTTCCTGATGTCATCCAGGTCAGCATAGGACATGGGCGCAGACCCAACGGCAATATTTTCAGTGATCCATGATAGGGCATATCCTGTCATGATATTGTTTCCCTGTTAAATCATACCAGTTAAACGATCGACCTGAAATCACTTCGGCCGTCAATAAATTCTTCTGCCAGGATATCAATATCCTGGTCTTTTTTGATATACATGTCCATTATTTTAGTTGTCCCCAGAAGCCTGCCGGTCGTCTCCAGGGTTTTTTCCATTTTCTCAAAAGAAACATGCTCGAGCCGGGCATCGATCAGGTCTGACTTAACATCCACGATAAATCCGGACCTGGTCAGTATTTTTTTGATGAACTCAGCCCGGAGGAGTCGTCCTTCAGGACTTCCGCCGCCGCCTGAAAACCTGAACAGAATATAATTTTTGTCAGGTTCCGCCGTACAACGGGTATCCAGGATGACAAAATGGTATCCAAACCTGAAGTTGACATTCATGTAATCCCTGGCAACAACGGCATAACTTCCAAATGATGCATCATCCGCACTGATGATACCCCCTGCCATGACAATTTTGTCATATTCCTCCCAGTCAAAATGGGAGGTTTCTGTCCAGCAGATGCCTGGGTCCAGAAGGCCTTTAATGACCGCTTTCATGGGCACGCAGGTGATATCATCTTGGTAAATCTGCTTTTGTTTTTCCGGCTGTTTTTTTGTACCCCCTCCCACATCAAGCAGGTAAAACAGCATGGGAATGCCCAGGATCAGTTGTCTGGCACCCATTTTTCTGCTGCCGGTGCGGCTGCCCATAAAGAACATTTCCTGAACCGCTTTTTCATGGGCAAACCGGATAATATCATGCAGAGACCTGACGCTTTCCGGGACAAAGTCATCAGAGTCAGGATCCTTAAGTTTCAGCGGGCTGGAAAAATTGATCAGATACCGTAACTTGGTTTTAAATGAACTGTCATTAAAGTGTGATTTTTTTTCCTGCGCTGTAGAAGACGAAATGTCCATACATCCTTCATACACTTTCGCCCTGTCAGCATCAACAGTCACTGGCTTTCCATCAGTCAGGTCGTCAAATCCTTTTTTTACATTGACAATGGCAGGAATATGGAATTCCCTTAACACGGATGAAAAATGACCAGCTCTGCTGCCGGACCTGATGACCACTGCCCCGAGCCTGTGAACGGCCGTGACAAACCCGGGCGCTGCATGCTCAGCTGCAAGTACTGCGCCTTGGGGAACATCAGGCAGCTTTGAAAGGTCTTCAAGAAAAAAGACAGGGCCTGCGCCAATGCCGGGGCATATGGTTTCTGCATTGGCGCAGATCACTGCCTGTGTATCCGGCAAAGATGCCGGCTTCTCTTCTTTTTCCGGCGGCAGGGGTAAATTCAGCGGCCTTGCCTGGAGAATATAGAGGTTTCTGTCTTTATCCATACACCACTCAATATCCTGGGCTGTGTTAAAAAAGGTCTCTATTCTGATCCCCCAGCGTCCAAGTGCCAGGATATCAGCGCTTTCAATTGAGGGGCTTTCGGCTTTGACCGTATCAAGCATCACTGTCCGGGTCTGCTGGTCTGGATCCAGTATCACCTGCCTGTCTTTTCTGGCAATTTGCATATGATCGATGGTCAATGATGATTTGCTTATTCTGAATACATCACAAGGGGTTTGTCCGTCAACCAGCAGGCTTCCCTGCCCCCATACCGAGTGGACCAGCAGATTATCTGGAAACTGCATGTTGGTATCCCTGGTATAGACCACGCCGGATGAGATGGCATCGATCATTTCAAGGACCAGGACCGCCATGGGGGTCTCGCTGTCCAGGATTCTGTGGCTGATCCTGTAAAAGAGGGCCTGTTCAGAATATTTCCCGGCAATGACCTCTTTGTATCCTGTCACAATATCTTCATCTTTGACATTGATCAGGGTTTTGTACTGTCCTGCAAATGACGTGCTGGTGTCCTCCCTGACGGCGCTGCTGCGCAGGGCAATGCCGGTCCTGTCAGTAACGTCTTTTCTCAGAATTTTCAGGCTTTGAAAGACAGCATCTTCGATATCCACAGGAACTGCAGCGTTCATTATCAGGGCTTTGATTTTTCCAGCAGTTTGTTTCAGAGAATGAGGGTCGGTAATGTCCAGTTCGGCCAGCAGGCGGTTGACAGGTTCCTGCAGATCGTTGAATGCCATAAAATAATGAAACGCATTGGTTGTGATGACAAATCCCTGAGGCACCGGCAGGTCAAGTTCCGTCTTTACTAAGGCGAGCCCCAGGGCTTTGTTGCCGGCTGTCTTTTCTCCTGCATCTGGTACGGTATCCAGATCCATGGTAAAGGGGGGGGAGAGATCATGTTCTTCCGGCTCAAGCATGAACCGGATGTAGAAATCAAATTTTTTACAATAGGCACGAAGGCTCCAGTATCGTGACGGACACATCTGGAGCAGCGCTTCTACCATTGAAAAAACAGCGTGAGAAAACTGCTCATAAATGGATACGATTTGCTGAAAATCACATTTTATATCATTGTAATAGATATCTTCAAGCATGGCCAGAAATTCATGCGATGCCTTGTCATGCTCAAGAAGGGTTTTAAAAGAGTGGTATTTCTTCTTCAGCATGGTTCCAGGCGAAAAAACCTGGAACGTCCAGTATTTGAATAAATTTTTTGTCAGCATGTCATGGTTTCCGGCTGCCTGAGATGTTTTGTAAATTCAGGCTTGATGGTCTGTCTGGCTTTTGTTTGAGGGTAGCACTGTGGTTTTGAAATTACAATTGGAAAATACCGGTCTGCACTGATTAAAAGGTGCAGTTATTCCAACAGCTTGGGGTTGCAGTAAAAATACTGCACCGCATAAATTATATTGCCCTTTTTTTTATTGCACCCATCCGGCTGGTCAGGCTGAACCACTTATGTAAATGACTATTCAAACTGTTTGCACAGAAACAGCATATGCCTTTTTTTCATCAGTCCTTTTTTTTATTCCAAGAAGCCCTGTCTTCATATTCGCAATTTTTCTGGTTTAATTATTATATATTATTTCAAATAGTTGATTGGAAAAGCTGCGAGCGCCCATCTTTTGTTTTCACGGCATGGCACGCTTATGGCTATGTATGTCTGAAATAAAGCTGGGTGTCAGAAATTTAATTTATGTACAGGTTGGTTTTTAAAAGGAGAATTCAATGAAAAAAATGTTTAAACAGTGCTTGTTACTGATGATATTAAGCCTTATTGCCTCATCAACAGCTTTTGCTTCCGGAAATATATCTGCTTCTTCGATCAAGGCAGGGGATGTCATCGAAATCAAGGGTAAGATTACCCCTGGACAGGATCTTTATGTGGCCGTTGCCCAGAACAAAATGTTTGCCCCCAAAGATACCGATGGTGTTCACGAGATAAAAACATTTGAAAAGGATACCCTGAAAAACGGGTTTTCCCTGGATACCAAAATCCCGCCGCTTTATTACCTGATCACGAATGTCCCTGAAAAGTTCGGCAGAACCGACAAGAAAAAATTCGGCGGACCTTCTGTGATCCTGGGAAAAGGAAATGGAATATACAGCACCACCATGTATTACCTGAAGGAAAATTTCACCGAAATCGATGAAACATCCCGGTCCATGCTGGGACCCATTAAGAGCGAAGATCAATGGAACTTTTTAAGGTATGCCAATGAAAATTCCTATGGCATCAATACAATTGTCAAGGAAGGCAACCGTAAGGGAAAGGTGGTGATCTTTTCAAGGAGCGTTATCACAGATGAATCTTCGGGAAATTACTGGGATAAAGGGACCAATGTCAATCTGGATAAGTCCACAGGTGAATTTTCAGTATCATTTACATCTTTTAGACACACTCCGCCTGATACCCAATTCGACGTGTATGTCAACGGTGAATCAATCGGCAGTTATGAAGTCAAGAAAAACGGGTTCTGGCTCTCAAAAGGATTCAGGTACATGAATCCTTTGTGGATTGTGATCGGTGCCATCCTTGTCGGGACCTATTTTTCAATGATCGGTGCTGCCGGCGGCATGCTCATGGCAGCTTTCCAGGTATTGGTTGTCAACACCATGGGACCGGTCGGCATCAATGCAGCCAATGTTCTGAAACCTTCAAACATGGCATTGACTCTGTTTTCTCCTCTGGGGTCTTTCTGGCGGTATGCCAAGGTTGAAAAGCGTGTGGCCTGGCCCATCGGTATCTCTTTTGGTGTGGGGATTTTTATCGGCTCCATCTGGCTGGGGAAATATGTATCAGCCGTTCTCCCGATGAAAGCCTATCAAGAGTGGCTTGCGGTCCTGGTTTTGATCATGGGTATTAAAACCCTGATGGAAATGCGTCCTGCAGCCATGGCAAAAAGAAAAAATATCAAGGCCATGACCCAGAAATTCAATGAAGAGATCAAGCGGGCAAAGGCTGAAGGACGGGCTGCTGAAATGGGCAGTATTGAACCCATTAAAACCGGGCTGATGGATTACCGGTTTAAATTCTGGGGAGAAGAGTTCAGGATTAATCCGTTCCTGTTTGCCATCGTGGGGGTTGCCATCGGTGTTGTCTCAAGATCATTCGGTATTGGCGGCGGTTTTCTGCTTGTGCCGGCAATGACGACACTGGGGGCTTTGCCCATGTATGTGGCTGTGCCAATTTCCCTTATCGGGACCTGTTTTTCAAGTATCGGTTCTTTTATCGGTTACCTGATTACCGGGTATCTTCCCGACATGACACTTGCCGTGGCAATTATCATCGGGGGGTTTGCCGGCGGCATGCTCGGCAGCAGGGCCCAGAAAATGTTCTCGGAGATGACACTGAAAGTGGTTCTTGCCCTGACATTGTTTTTCCTGTTTTTCAGGTTTTTCAAGATCGAGATATGGATATAGCAGGTCCGGATGAAATGTTAATTTGCCTCGCAACCCGCGGGCAGAGCCTCTATGTTTCAGGGGGCTGCCCCGGGTTGCCTAACCCTACAGGAGTAAACTGGTGAACAATTTTCTTGATACAGTATGGGAACAGATTGAAATAATGCTGAATACGGTTGTCATCTTTATGGACAGCATGATCTCCTTTATAGAGTTTTTAGGCCCGGGCAAGGTTATTTTTCTGCTCGCCTTTTCAGCGGTTGCTGTGACAAGAATTTTAAATAAACTGTATATAACCAAAAGATATGCAATGCTCAGAAAGGAGTTTGAGCACTGGAAAGGTGTCAGAGAACTCGCACTTTCGCTGAACCAGGATAACCGGGAAAAAGGAAAATCCTTGGCAAAAAATATTGACCAGGCCAAACTGAACCAGACCTATTACGATTATTTTTTTGAAGGCATGTTAAAGAACCTGGTGACAAATGTTTTACCTGTCCTGCTCATGGTGTCATATGTCACAAAAATATACACCCCGGATACCCTGATGCAGCGGTTCGGCAGCAAGTGGGTTTTTTCACTATTCAATGGTTCTTCATTTGAATTGAATATCAGTTCTTTTTTATGGTTTGTCGTCTGCCTGATTTTGTCGTATATCCTATATATGGTTATTAACAAAACATTTCAGCACAGATATGAGGCCAGAAACGCTGCATAGACCATATGCTTTAGGCCGCTGCTGCCTGCCGGCAGCAATGGCGGCCATGGTTGTATTATTTCCTGAAAACGGCTTTGCCACCCAGATGCACCAAGGTTCTGAGGGGATCATCACCCACCAGACCGGGCATCTCTTTTTCCTTTTTTCAATGATTGTGCTCATTTTCACTGTCACAGGAAAAGGACTGGTCAGGGAAAAAGGGTGGCGCCTGATCCAGGTTTCCGCATTTTTTTTTGCTTTGTGGAATATTGATGCACTTGCTGTGCATTTTCTGGACAACCAGATTTATGCTGTTACATTGGAGCTGATTTCCTTTAAAGATGTCAGGGTGATGACCAATGAAAATTCCCTTTTCCTTGCCTATGTATATTATTTTTTAAAGCTGGATCACATTTTCTGCGTTCCAGCCATGTTTTTCTTTTTCATGGGGCTTTCAAGGCTTCTGGCTGATCAGCAGAAAGCGTCAGAAAAGGAGAAAACCGGATGACAGTTTCCTTTATCCCCATCCTCCTCATCGATGTGCTCGGATCCGTTGCCATGGTGATTCTGTCACTGCTCTCCCTGTATAAGGCCAGGAAACTCAGGGGGATGGATCCTGCCAATGCCGTTTTTCTTTACCTGATCTGGATCAGTACCGGGTTTACTGTTTTTGCAGTGTCCAGGTCTTTTGGACATATTTTAAGGCAGTTCCTGAATCTGACCGGGAACGG
Organism: Desulfotignum sp.; assembly: GCA_046482705.1. Taxonomy (GTDB): domain Bacteria; phylum Desulfobacterota; class Desulfobacteria; order Desulfobacterales; family Desulfobacteraceae; genus Desulfotignum. Next base: position 3,350 of record JAWOEP010000401.1, on the reverse strand, counting down.
TCTTGTCTGGCAGTCCATCAGTGCCTATTCAGGAAGTGTCAACACGGCTTCTTTTATGCTGGTCGGGCTGATCACCCTGTTTTTCAACCAGAGCTGGAAAATAAACGAGAAAATCCTTTCAGGCAGGGAAAAGCTGGAAACCGCCCATTTGAAATTGATGGACCTGAATCAAACCCTTGAACAGAAAGTGATTGAAAGAACAGAACGACTGACCAGCAGCGAACATAAATGCAGAAGGATTTTTGAACAGTCTCTGGACACCATTATCGTAGCGGACAGCGGTTTCAGGATACAGGAAATCAATGCATCCGGCATAGAACTTACCGGTTACAACAGGGATGCAATGATCATTGAGGAGATGACCCTGGGCAGATTTTTCCAGGATACCCAGGAGTGGGAAAGAATCTGTGCAAAAATCAATCAAGAAGAGTATATATTGAATGAAGAGGCTGAATTCTTAAGGTCTGACGGCAAGTCAGTGTTTGTCCTGATCACCGGAGGGGTGGACTATGGCGCATTCGGGTGTGCCAAATCATATCATTTCATTATCAAGAATGTGGATGACAAGCGGAATATGGAAAGACAGATTGCCCAGGCTGACAAACTTGCGGCCCTTGGAGAGCTTTCTGCAGGCGTTGCCCATGAGATCAACAATCCACTCGGGATTATCCTCGGCTACACCCAGCTGATGCTCAAGGAACAGTCTGATTTTGAAGACGACCTGAAAATTATTGAAAAGCATGTTAAAAACTGCAAGACGGTTGTCTCTGACCTGCTTGCTTTTTCAAGGAAAGGCAGCCTTGAAATGCAGCCGGTGGAAATGAATAAGATTATCAATGATGTGATCAGTTTCTTATCCAATCATGCAGATTTCAGGAATGTAGACATACATAAAACTTTTGGTTCAGATGAAACATTGATGGTCTATGGCAATGAACAGGAGCTTGGACAGGTTGTCATCAACCTGATGATCAATGCCTGCCATGCTGTAAAAAACAATGGGCAGATTGAAATTGAGACATTTAAAACAGCCCAGGATCAGATTTTTATAAAAGTTAAAGACAATGGCACGGGAATTCGAAAAAAAGATATAACAAAGATATTTGACCCGTTTTTTACGACAAAGCCGCTGGGCCAGGGAACAGGACTCGGTCTTTCGGTTGGATATGGCATTATCAAAAGACATGGCGGAAAAATAACCGTCAGGAACCGCAGCAGCAGGGGGACGGAATTTTCAATAAAATTGCCTGCATACAGTGAAGAGAACCATACATAAAGGAGCGGTTTGATGACAGAAAAGATTCTTGCAGTTGATGATGAACAGGACATGACCAAACTGCTCCGGCGAACACTTGAACCTGAACTGGACTGTCATGTCTTTGAAGCCTTCAACGGCAGCATGGCGCTTGATATGCTTGAAGCAAAGCAGTTTGACCTGGTGATCTGTGATATTAAGATGCCTGGCATGGACGGATTTGAACTTCTGGAACATATCAAGGATCTCTATCCGGATATGACCGTAGTCATGCTGACGGCCTTCGGAAATATAGAGTCTGCTGTTGCTGCAATTAAAAAAGGCGCATATGATTATATTGCCAAGCCTTTTGAACAGGATGAGATTATTTTCAAAATCAAAAAGGCAATGGAAAGAAGCCGCCTGTTATCTGAAAACAAGCGACTGCTTCAGGACAAGAGCAGGCACAGGTCTTCATTGATAGGTGAAAGCGAGGCCATGAGAAAGGTCTATGAAAAAATCGGTCTGGTGGCCCAAAGTGACGTCAATGTACTGATTACCGGTGAATCAGGAACCGGAAAAGATTTGACAGCCCGTTCAATCCACAGTCTGAGTAATAGAAAGGATATGCCTTTTATTCCGGTGAACTGTCCTGCCATTCCTGAGCATATACTGGAAAGTGAGCTGTTCGGTTATAAAAAAGGGGCATTTACAAATGCTTTCCGTGATAAAACAGGCATGTTCCAGGAAGCGGACAAAGGCACGGTTTTTTTGGATGAGATCGGAGATGTGGGGCCGTCCATTCAAACGAAACTGCTCAGAGTGATCCAGGAAAAAGAGATCCGGCCCCTTGGGGATTCAAAATCTTTTCGTGTGGATGTCCGCATTATCGCTTCAACAAACCAGGTTCTTGAACATAAAATAGAACAAAAAGAATTCAGGGAAGATCTGTTTTACCGCCTGTCGGTCATTACGATTGAACTGCCTCCCTTAAGGCATCGAATCAATGACATCCCCTTACTGGCCCACCACCTGCTATCCAAACACTGTAAAAAGATGGGAAAACCTTCATTGCGCATTTCAGATGAAGCCATTGAATTTTTAATGAAACGATCATGGAAAGGAAATGTCAGGGAACTTGAAAACGTTTTGATCCAAAGTATTTTATATGCCCGGGAAAAAGAAATCAAAAAAGCAGATGTGCCTGTTTCTGATTCAGACAGAGCTGTTTCACCAGGACGTAACAGGCTTGTGGCGGACATGGCAGGTCTGGTCTACAAAGATGCCAAGGAAAATTTTCTAAAACGGTTTAACCACGAATATATCGGATCAAAGCTGCTGGAGAGCCATGGTAATATTACCCAGGCAGCAAAGGAAAGCGGGCTTGAACGCCAGGCACTCCAGCAGATTATGAGGCGTTTTGATATCGACCCTGAAAAATTCAGAAAATAACAGGTAGATAAAACTTCAAAAAATCTATGCCTGCCTTGCAAAAAGATCATGCTGACGTAATTCATAAAACACCTTAGCTGAGATACGGCGGACTGTCTTTGGTGTATGAGGAAAATGCGACGTGGAGGGCTTTTGCCACCGGACCGGGGGTTCCGTTTCCCACGGGCCTGCTGTTGAGTGCTATGATGGGGGTGACTTCCAGGGTGGTACCGGTCACCATCAGTTCCGATGCCAGGTGGATGCGGGAGTTATATATGGGAGATTCCGCCGTCCGGATGCCCAGATCCCGGCACAGATCCAGCACGGTTTCCCGGGTGATACCGCCCAGGATATAGTTGGACAAAGGCGCCGTGATCACGGTGTTGTCGAATACGGCCATGAAATTGGAGTGGGTCCCTTCCATCAATACCCCGTCACGCACGAAAATCGCTTCATCTGCGTTGTTTTCAATGGCCTGCTGATTGGCCAGCACGTTGGCGGTCAATCCGGTGGTTTTCATGTCACACCGTGCCCATCGGATATCCGGTACTGTAATGGCCTGGATACCCATCTAGGTATTCTTCTACTTTAGTTTTTTTGATTTCATCTTTGTACCAATTAATGATAGAATTTATATGATTAATATGAGAAATATATTTTATATCACTTTTAACCAAGATTTTGC